>NZ_JBEAKW010000003.1:0-215682 GCF_040065795.1 Klebsiella sp. JB_Kp004
CCCCCCCCCCCCCCCCCCCCGGGGCTAGCCGCGTGCCGCCTGGCGCGGGCGGCGGTGTCGGATCACGCGCTCGCGCAGGGTGTCCCAGACCCAGTTAAACGCCATGGTGTAGGGCAGGAAGAAGAGCATTAAGCCGATCTCCAGCATAAACGCCTGCAGCAGCGATACCCCCAGCACGATGGCCACCATGGTGACGCCGATGATAACAAAGCCGGTCTCGAAGCCGATCGCGTGCAGCGCCCGCACTTTCAGCCGGCGGGGGACGCGGGAGACCGGCCACAGGCGATCGAAAGCCGCGTTATAAATGATGTTCCATACCATCGCCAGGGTGGCGAGCAGAATGCTCAGCCCGCCCATCTCCACCACCGAACGCTGCATCAGCCAGGCGGCGGTGGGGGCGAGGATCAGCGTCGCCAGTCCTTCGAAGGTGATGGCGTGGATAACGCGTTCGGTGAGCGTCTTGCGCTGATGCGGGGTCTGTTGCATGGCGAGCTACCTCCAGTTTTAGCCTGAACAGGAAATTACCCGGCAGTTTATGGAAAAATATGATAAACAAAAGATAGAAACCATCGATAAAGTAGATACATCATGCGTTATTCACCGGAAGCGTTAACCGCCTTTGTCGAGGCCGTTGACAGCGGGTCGTTCTCCGCCGCCGCCCGTCGCCTGCGGAAAAGCCAGTCGACGATCAGTACCGCTATCGCCAACCTGGAGGCTGACCTCGGGGTGACCCTCTTCGATCGGGCAACGCGGCAGCCGACGCTGACGCTGCAGGGGGAGCAGGTGCTGAGCTATGTCAAAGCGATCCTCGCCGCCAGCGAGCGTCTGGATGAGCTGGCGGTGTCGCTGTCCGGCGAGACGGAGCCGCGACTGACCTTTGTGCTCTCGGACACCCTGCACCCGGACGTGCTGGAAGATCTGCTGGTGCAGTTTGACCGCCGTTTCCCTCATACCGAGTTTGAGTGTTTGATTGGCGAAGATGAGGACGTGATCGATCTCCTGCAAAAATCCCGCGCCCAGGTGGGATTGATTGAGGCGAGAGAGCGCTACCCGACCGATATCGGCAGCACCCGCCTGCCGCTGCAGACGGCGATGGGCATTTACGTGGCGCCTGACCATCCGCTGGCGGCGCAGGGCAAGGTTGTCTGGGATGAACTGCGCAGCTGGCGCGAGCTGCGTTTGAGCACCTTTCTGGCCAGCGCCACGGAGCCTGCCGCCGGGCAGGTCTGGTCGGCGCCAAACTACCTGCTGCTGCTCAGCATGGCGGTGCAGGGCTTCGGCTGGTGCATTCTGCCCTGCGCCCTGGTGGCGGAGTTTGCGCCGCAGGGCGGGCTGGTGGCGCTCGATATCCCCGGCTGGCCGCGGGCGATTTCGGTGGATCTGCTGTGGAACAAGAAAGCGCCGCTCGGGGCGGCGGGCAGCTGGCTGCGTCAGCATCTGCAGCGGCGTGAACGTTAACGAATGGCTAATTCTTTGTGATTGGCCTCACTTTTTTTAAACAATTACAAAGTTTTTTGATAACAATTATCTAGTATATCGCTGTTTCTTTGCGCAAAAGCACGGGCAGGGGTAGAGGATGAAGGATGTCGTGATCGTCGGGGCGCTGCGAACGCCGATTGGCTGCTTTCAGGGCGCGCTATCGCGCCATACAGCCGTCGAGCTGGGTAGCGTGGTGGTGAAGGCGCTGGTGGAGAAGACGGGAATCGATCCGCAGAGCGTGGATGAGGTGATCCTCGGCCAGGTGCTGACCGCGGGAACCGGGCAAAACCCGGCCCGTCAGTCCGCTATTCGCGGCGGGTTGCCCAACACGGTATCGGCTATCACCATTAACGACGTCTGCGGTTCCGGTCTGAAAGCCCTGCACCTCGCCACCCAGGCCATCCAGTGCGGGGAGGCGGACGTGGTTATCGCCGGCGGCCAGGAGAACATGAGCCGCGCTCCGCATGTCCTCACCGACAGCCGCACCGGCGCCCAGCTGGGCAACAGCCAGCTGATTGACAGTCTGGTCCATGACGGCCTGTGGGACGCCTTCAACGATTACCATATGGGCGTCACGGCGGAAAACCTCGCCCGGGAATACGGCATCAGCCGCGAACTGCAGGACGCCTGGGCGCTCAGCTCGCAGCATAAGGCGCGCAAGGCGATTGATTCCGGACGCTTTCGCGATGAGATTGTCCCGGTCGTTACCGAGCATAACGGCGCGCCGCGCACCGTGGATACCGATGAACAACCGCGGGTGGATGCCAGCGCGGAAGGGTTGGCCAGCCTGCAGCCTGCCTTCGATCGTCTCGGATCGGTGACCGCCGGCAACGCTTCCAGCATCAATGACGGCGCGGCGGCGGTGATGATGATGAGCGAGGCGAAAGCCGAGGAGCTGGGGCTGCCGATCCTCGCGCGGATCCGCGCCTTCGCCAGCGTCGGCGTCGATCCGGCGCTGATGGGCATCGCCCCGGTGCACGCCACCCGGCGCTGTCTGGAACGGGCCGGCTGGCGGCTGGACGACGTCGATCTGATCGAAGCCAATGAGGCCTTTGCCGCTCAGGCTATCTCCGTTGGCCGGGTACTGGAGTGGGATGAGCGACGGGTCAACGTCAACGGCGGCGCGATCGCCCTCGGCCACCCGATCGGCGCCTCCGGCTGCCGGATTCTGGTGTCGCTGGTGCATGAAATGATCAAGCGCGATGCGCGTAAAGGGCTGGCGACGCTGTGCATTGGCGGCGGTCAGGGCGTGGCGCTGGCGGTAGAGCGCGCGTAGCGCTGAATGTCGATTTCCATGGCCTCCTGCGGGAGGCCTTTTTTATGCGCCGCGCTTTGCCGACCCCCCTCTTTTTTGCCGTATTTCCCTTCTCCCCATCGTCAATTTATTGAGCTCCGTCACGTCTTGTTGTGCCACCTTTTTTGAAACAAATAACTACGATCCTGGTCACTAAAACTGAGGTACTTAAAAAATAAAATAACGTTTCATAAAAACGAAATGACATTTTATTTATTATAAGGGGTACCCTATGTTAAAACGATCTCTGGTTCTGGCCGCCCTCTGCGGTATGTCTTTTGCGGCAACTGCGGTCACGATAGATTTACGTCATGAATTTATTGATGGCGGCAAGAGCGATAAAAGCAATGCCGACCGCGTCTCGGTATCCCACCGCTTCGCCAACGGGCTAGGCTTTACCGTGGAGGCCAAATGGCGTTCAGGCGGCGACAACGGGTCGCAACCCTATTCGGACGTGGTGGGCAACGGCCATGAAGACACCATCAGCTGGCGCTGGAAAGCGACGTCGAACCTTTTCCTCACCCCCGGGTTTACCATAGAGAGCAACGACAGCCGCTCCATTTACAAGCCGCATCTGCACGTACAGTACAGTTTCGACAATGGCTTCTATGTCGCCGCTCGCTATCGCTATGAGTACACCCGCTATCCGAACGATGCCGGTAAAGATGATGACAAGGTGAATCGCGGCGACGCGTGGGCCGGGTTTGCCCTCGGCGACTGGCGCACCGAGCTGAACTATGTCTATGCCCGCAGTTCGGAAGGGGTGAACCGCAACGACAACAAACCCTACTCACAGGAATATAACGTGAAGGTAGCCTATAAGCTGGATAACAACTGGTCGCCGTATGGTGAAATCGGCAACGTCGGCGTGAATGACCGCAGCGATCGCCAGACCCGTTTCCGCGTCGGGGTGGCCTACTCGTTCTGATTTCCGCCAGACCCTCATCGTCTCTTTTCCCCGGCGCCGTCAGCCGGGGTTTTTTATGCGCCAAAGCGAGGGAACAAAAAAAGCCCTCCGCGAAGGAGGGCAAGGCCAGTTACAGAAAAACGTTCGCCGGGCTCAGGCGCTCAGCATCGGCGGATGGTCAGGTAATTTCGCGATATAGATGGCCGGCTTGCCGTCTTTATCGGAGCTGAACAGAATGGCGCTGTCATCCGGCGTAAACGAGGGGTGCGGGTGAGTCACCTGGCGGCTGTTGGCCACTGTCGCCCACGAGGTATCATGGCGCGCGACGCGGAAGTAGCGCTTCTCCGCCACGTTAAAGACGTAGAGATAAGGATCGTTATCAATGGAGTAGCCGCCGGTATCTTTGACATCGACCGGCGTGCCCGATCCATCGCCCACCAGCAGCGTGCCGTCGAAATTGCTCATCAGATGCGAGCAGGCGGGCATCGTCATCAGGGCCTCGTTGACGCCGCTTTCCGGATCAAAGCGATAGATCGTCCGCCCCTGCTGGCCTTTCAGATAGGAGACGTAGATCAGCGCTGAACCGTCCGGTACCCAGAATTCATGGGTGCAGCTTTCGCCCGGGGCATGCGCTTTGACTTTACGCACGTTGCTGCCATCTTCATTGACCAGCCACATGCGGGCGTCAACCAGATCGTGCGGCCCTTCATGGCAGAAGGCGACGGTATGGTCGTCGAAGGGACGATAGATCGGATGTCCCAGCCAGATTTTTTCCTCATGGATCACCTGGCTCTCACCGCTGCGCAGGTCGACGCGCAGCAGGCGGCAGTGCGGTCCTTTGTGGAAGAAGTCATGAAAAATCTGCCAGTCGTTGAGCGGCGTCCAGTCGCTTTTCGCAATCTCAATGCCTACCAGTTTGCTGCAATCGCTGTTCGCCACCCAGGTGCCATAGCCGACCCACTCCTCGCTGACGCGGTAAACTTCACGCTCGGCGAGGGTGGTGAGGTTCACCTCCAGCAGGGTACGGTCATTTTTCACGTAATAGAGCGACTTATCGTCCGGGGAGAGGAAGCCGCCGAAGGTGTTATCCCCGGCGCCTTCCGTCAGCTGGACAGCTTCGGCGCTGGCGATATTCAGCAGATAGTAGTTCCAGTGGCCGTCAAACTCGCCGGCGAACAGTAAATGGCTGCCATCGTTAAAAAAGCACTTCTGATAGAAGTAGTTGCGATGACAGGTGACCTCCGGGGGGGTTAAACGGGTGACTTCCGCCCCGGTATCCGGATCGCGGCTGACGTGATAGTTCAGTTTGACCCGCATGCCTTTAGCCATGTAGTGCTCCTTTCTTTCCTGCGATGCCGCTGGACCAGAGGCGTGTCGCTGAGTGATGTGTTTTAAAAGATGGGTGTTAATTTATCAAAACAACGTTTCATTATTTGTGATGTCTCACGCAGTTCAGCGCAATTCCCGCATCTTCCGCGGCCTGCTGGCCCCACTTCGACCGTCTCTCCAGGCAACCGGTTGAATCATCGTCCTTTTAAAACCGCTTCCTGTCCGGCGCGGGTTGCCGCATCCGTTCGCTTTTTCTTTTTTTGTAATCGGCGTCATAAAAAATGAAACGACGTTTTAAATATCATTGAAAATGACAGGGGGTGGGGCTAAGATGGCACCCATTAGTAAAACGGAACTCTGTTTTATTTTTATGATGGGCTATGCCCGTGAGTTCGCCCTACGCTCAGTCGCGCCGCCGGCGCGAGCCGGGCCGAGAGAACCTTGCCTGCATACTGCAGGCTCTGAACGACTAAGGAACACATTATGATTCTTGATGCATTCTCCCTGCAGGGAAAAGTGGCCGTCGTGAGCGGATGCGATACCGGTTTAGGTCAGGGGATGGCCCTCGGGCTGGCGGAAGCGGGCTGCGATATTGTCGGTATCAATATTGTCGAGCCGGTGGAAACCATCGAGCGGGTGACGGCGCTGGGACGCCGCTTTCTCAGCCTGACCGCCGACCTGCGCCAGATCGACGGTATCCCTCAGCTGCTGGAGCGGGCGGTGGCGGAGTTTGGCCATATTGATATTCTGGTCAACAATGCCGGCCTCATCCGCCGCGAGGACGCGCTGGCGTTCAGCGAAAAGGACTGGGACGATGTCATGAACCTCAACATCAAGAGCGTATTTTTCATGTCCCAGGCGGCGGCGAAGCACTTTATCGCCCAGGGCAGCGGCGGGAAGATCATTAACATCGCCTCGATGCTGTCGTTCCAGGGCGGGATCCGTGTGCCGTCGTATACCGCGTCCAAAAGCGCGGTGATGGGCGTCACCCGCCTGCTGGCCAACGAGTGGGCTAAACACCATATCAATGTCAACGCCATCGCCCCGGGGTATATGGCGACCAATAACACCCAGCAGCTGCGCGCTGACGAGCAGCGCAGTAGCGAAATCCTCGAGCGCATTCCCGCCGGGCGCTGGGGCCTGCCGTCCGACCTGATGGGGCCGGTGGTCTTCCTCGCTTCCCCAGCCTCCGATTACATCAATGGCTACACGGTGGCGGTGGACGGCGGCTGGCTGGCGCGCTAACCGTCGGCGACGGCCGGCGCGACACTCATCGCCCCGGCCGTCTGAGCAATTATTGTCCATACCGTAAAATGAGGATCGTCCATATTCCAGAGTGCAGAATGAATGTTACCGCCCTGTATGAACAGGGTTATTAACTAGGCGAAACGAATTTTTTGTTACTTTGAAAGTTTAATGTCCATCACAAAACCCATCTTGCCAGCAAAATAGTCCATATCTTTGGCGTATCCAGCCTGACAAACTCCTCCGCCAGTCACGTACTTTCGTCCTATGTCTTTCTCTGTGTGGCAGGAATAAAAATGACTTCAATCAGTAACGACTCTGCATTAACGCCGCGGGCGCAACGTGACACCCGGCGGATGAACTGGTTTGTTTCTATCGCCGCGGCGGTGGCGGGGTTGCTCTTTGGCCTGGATATCGGCGTGATATCCGGGGCGCTGCCCTTTATAACCGACCACTTCACCTTATCCAGCCAGCTTCAGGAGTGGGTGGTCAGCAGCATGATGCTGGGGGCGGCGATAGGCGCGCTGTTTAACGGCTGGCTGTCGTTCCGCCTTGGCCGCAAATACAGCCTGATGGCGGGGGCCGTGCTTTTTGTCGCCGGCTCTATCGGCTCCGCTTTTGCCGCCAGCGTGGAAGTGCTGCTGGTGGCCCGCGTGGTGTTGGGGGTGGCCGTTGGGATCGCCTCTTATACCGCGCCGTTGTACCTCTCCGAAATGGCCAGCGAGAACGTGCGCGGAAAAATGATCAGTATGTATCAGCTGATGGTGACCCTCGGCATTGTGCTGGCGTTTCTTTCCGATACCGCCTTCAGCTACAGCGGTAACTGGCGCGCCATGCTGGGCGTGCTGGCGCTGCCGGCGGTGATCCTGATCGTTCTGGTCGTCTTTCTGCCGAACAGCCCTCGCTGGCTGGCGGAGAAAGGGCGCCATATCGAAGCGGAAGAGGTGCTGCGGATGCTGCGCGATACCTCGGAGAAGGCGCGCGATGAGCTTAACGAGATCCGCGAAAGCCTGAAGCTGAAGCAGGGCGGTTGGGCGTTGTTCAAGGTCAATCGTAACGTGCGCCGGGCGGTGTTCCTTGGCATGCTGCTGCAGGCGATGCAGCAGTTCACCGGTATGAACATCATCATGTACTACGCCCCGCGTATTTTCAAAATGGCGGGTTTTACCACTACCGAACAGCAGATGATCGCCACCCTGGTGGTGGGCCTGACCTTTATGTTTGCCACCTTTATCGCGGTGTTCACGGTGGATAAAGCGGGCCGCAAGCCGGCGCTGAAAATCGGTTTCAGCGTGATGGCGCTGGGCACCTTGGTGCTCGGCTACTGCCTGATGCAGTTCGACAATGGCACCGCCTCCAGCGGCCTCTCCTGGCTTTCCGTCGGCATGACCATGATGTGTATTGCCGGGTATGCGATGAGCGCGGCGCCGGTGGTGTGGATCCTCTGCTCTGAGATCCAGCCGCTGAAATGCCGCGACTTCGGCATCACCTGCTCCACCACCACCAACTGGGTGTCGAACATGATCATCGGCGCCACCTTCCTGACGCTGCTTGACGCGATCGGCGCCGCCGGGACCTTCTGGCTCTACACGGTGCTCAACGTGGCCTTTATCGGCGTCACCTTCTGGCTGATCCCGGAGACCAAAAATGTCACCCTCGAGCACATTGAGCGCAACCTGATGGCGGGCGAGAAGCTGCGCAACATCGGTAACCGTTAATGTGAGGCGCGCGGCAGCCACGGGCTGGCGACCTTGCGCGTCTCCCGATGGTTGTCGCCGTGAATGATATGCAGGGCGCTCAGGCGCCCGATGTCGTAGTGCGGCAGCTGCACCGTGGAGAGGGGCGGCAGAAACAGATCGCCAATGCCCACCATATTGTCGTATCCCACCACCGCCACGTCCTGTGGAATGCGTAACCCCTGGCCCAGCAGCGTCTGATAGACCATAAAGGCGATGCGATCGTTGCCGCAAATCACCGAGTCAAAGCCGGGTTTACCCTCGCGGATATGCGCCATCACCACCCCCGGAATATCGTGGTAATGCTCATCGCCCTGGGCCATATACGAGTGGGTCAGGCTGTCCGGTTCGATGCCCGCCTCCCGGCAGGCGCGCTCCAGCCCCTGACGGCGGCGGATTGTCGCCAGCTGGCTGGCGGGTAAGTGCAGGCACAGCGGACGACGATAGCCCGCGGCAAGCAGGGCTTTTACCGCGTCGTACTGACCCTGTTCATCGTCCGGGATATAGCTGGCCACCGGCTGGCTGAGGCTTTCGCAGTTGGCCAGCACGCAGGGCAGGGTCAGCAGTTTGTCCGGCAGCGGCACCTGGCGCAGGCCCATGGTGGTAAAGATAATGCCGTCCGGACGGTGGGAGAGGAGCAGGTCGACCACCGCTTCCGGCCGATCGTCGGAAAACATGTTGACCACAAAGCTGTTCCAGCCGTGGGCGCGGGCGGTCTCTTCGATCGAGAGGGTGATCTCCACCGAGAAGGGGGTGGTGACGGTATCCAGCGCCAGCACGCCGATGGTGCTGGGGGTGGCCCGCGCCCCGCGGATCTTTTTCGCCGACAGGTCGGGGACATAGTTGGTTTCGGCGATGGCGGCCTGCACGCGGGCCAGCGTCTCCGGCTTGAGCCGCTCCGGGGTGTTCAGCGCCCGAGAGACGGTCATCAGAGATACATTCGCCAGTTTTGCTACATCTTTCAGGGACGCCATTTTTTCCTCCGCCATAGCTGCAGAGTACAGGCTATACAACTAAGTCGCTGATGTAAAAGCGTGAAACGATTTTATGCTAGCCTCGTCCTCCACGCTGCCGCGGTTAATATTTGATCGCGATCGCATCTTCATTATGTTAACGTTAACTTTTGTGATTAACATCATGTATCGCAGCGAATCCCCCTGCGCTTTGTTTTTTGTTAACGTTACCATAATTGCATTCCTCTAACACGAGAATGTCATGATGAAAGCGCATCACTCACACAGCTACCCGTTGCTCAGTGCCTTACTGTTTTTCTTTTTCGTGACCTGGTCGTCATCCGGCTCCTTGCTTTCCATCTGGCTGCACCAGGAGGTCGGGCTGAAGGCCGGCGATACCGGTATCATCTACGCCGTTCTGTCGGTTTCCGCGCTGTTTGCGCAAGTTTGCTATGGCTTTATCCAGGATAAGCTGGGGCTGCGCAAACATCTGCTCTGGTATATCACCGCGCTGCTGATCCTCTCTGGTCCGGCGTATCTGCTGTTCGGCCATCTGCTGAAAATTAACGTCCTGCTGGGCAGCATCTTCGGCGGGATCTACATCGGCTTGACCTTTAACGGCGGCATTGGCGTGCTGGAATCCTATACCGAGCGCGTGGCGCGCCAGAGCCAGTTTGAATTCGGCAGGGCGCGGATGTGGGGCTCGCTGGGCTGGGCGGTGGCCACCTTCTTCGCCGGTCTGCTGTTTAACATCAATCCGCAGCTTAACTTCCTCGTCGCCAGCTGTTCCGGACTGGTGTTTTTTATCCTGCTGGCGCGGCTGCGCGTCTCCTCGGCGCCGCATGCGATGCAGGAGGCGGTTTCGGGCGGCAAGGTGACCCTGGAAGATGCGCTGCGCCTGCTGACGCTGCCGCGCTTCTGGGCGCTGGTCTTCTTCGTCATCGGCACCTGCATCTACGGCGTCTATGACCAGCAGTTCCCGGTCTATTTCTCATCGCAGTTCGCGACCCTGCAGGAAGGCAATGAGATGTATGGCTACCTCAACTCCTTCCAGGTGTTCCTCGAGGCGGCCGGCATGTTCTGCGCGCCGTGGCTGGTGAACCGCATCGGCGCCAAAAACGGTCTGATTTTCGCCGGCATGGTGATGGCGATGCGCATGGTGGCCTCCGGCCTGGTGGAGGGGCCGCTGCTGATCTCCATCACTAAACTGCTGCACGCGGTGGAGCTGCCGATACTGCTGGTGGCTATCTTTAAGTACAACAGCATCAACTTCGATAAACGCCTCTCCTCCACCCTCTATCTGGTGGGTTTCGCTTGCACCAGCTCGATTATCGCCAGCGTTTTGTCGCCGCTGGCGGGCTACAGCTATGAAAAATATGGCTTCGCTCAGTCCTATCTGATCATGGGCCTGCTGGTGTTCTGCACCACCTTTATTTCCATCTTCTTGTTGCGCTCCGGCAAATCCTCCGCCGATCCGCTGGTGTCGCAACCTACCGCTGTCTGAATCAAAAAGAGTGAAAATGATGACTTACACAATCTCCAGGGCTGAACAGGTACTCCAGACACAACGCCAGGCGCTCAATCTGCGCTGGTATCCGCACTATCACCTGGCGGCCCGCGCCGGGTGGATCAACGACCCAAACGGTCTGGTGTGGTTCGACGGCTGGTACCATGCCTTTTATCAACATCACCCGTACTCAACTCAGTGGGGGCCGATGCACTGGGGGCACGCGCGGAGTAAGGATCTGGTGCACTGGGAGCATCTGCCGGTGGCCCTGGCGCCGGAGGGGCCGGAGGATAAAGACGGCTGCTTCTCCGGCTCGGCGGTGGTCGATGGCGATACCCTGGCGCTGATTTACACCGGGCATAAATTCCACGGCGATCCGGGCGACGAAGCCAATCTGTATCAGGTTCAGTGTCTGGCCACCAGCCGGGACGGGATCCACTTCGAGCGCCAGGGGATGGTGGTCGACACCCCGCCGGGCATGCACCACTTCCGCGACCCGAAGGTCTGGCGGGAAGGAGACAGCTGGTACATGATCGTCGGCGCGCGCGAAGGCGACACCGGCCAGGTGCGGCTGTACCGCTCAGCCGATCTGCGCCAGTGGCAGGATGTGGGGGTGCTGGATGAAGCGGAAAGCGCCATGGGCTATATGTGGGAGTGCCCGGACTTCTTCACCCTCAACGGCAAACGCGTTCTGATGTTTTCCCCGCAGGGGATGCAGGCCGAGGGGTTCCGCAACCGCAACCTGTTCCAGAGCGGCTATCTGATCGGCGAGTGGCAGCCGGGGCAGCGATTCGTCCGCCACGGCGAGTTCAGAGAGATGGATCACGGCCACGATTTCTATGCGCCGCAAAGCTTCGCCACCCCCGATGGCCGGCGGATCGTGATTGGCTGGCTGGATATGTGGGAATCACCGCTGCCGGAGCAGCAGGACGGCTGGGCGGGCATGCTCTCCCTGCCGCGCGAGCTGAGCCTGAGCGCGGATAACCGCCTGCAGATGCGCCCGGCGAAAGAAGTGGAGAGTCTGCGCGGCGCCTGGTTCCCGTGGCCGGTAAGCACCCTGAACAATCAGCAGACCACGATGGTCGACAACTGCGAGGCGATGGAGGTGAACCTGCGCTGGAACTGCGCCCGCAGCAGCGCCGAGCAGTATGGCCTGCGCTTTGGCGATGGCCTGCGCCTCTACGTGGATGCCCAGCAGCAGCGTCTGGTGCTGGAGCGGCATTATCCGCAGCATGGCCTGTGCGGGGCGCGCAGCGTGCCGTTGACCGCCGGGGCGGATCTCAATCTGCGGATATTTTTCGATAGCTCTTCGGTGGAGGTGTTTGTCAATGACGGCGAAGCCTGCCTGAGCAGCCGTATCTATCCGCAGGCTCCCCGCCGTGAATTAGCGTTATTTGCCTGGAGCGGCTCAGCGGCATTAACTGAAGCCGGAGCCTGGCAGCTCGAATAATAATAAGGCTGTTGTCGTTAATAACCCGTCTTTGACGATGGGCGGGTTATTATTGCCTGCATCGTCGTGCATTACCCATTAATAACAAATTTAGTTCATTCCATAATAAAAGGGTTTACCGATGAATAAAATCTGGGTCGGGTGTTTTCTCACGTCTCTCTCTCTGCCACAGGCGATGGCGCAGGCGCCGTTATCGCTGGAGGATCGGCTGGCGCAAATGGAGCAGCGGCTGAAGGCGACGGAGGCGCGCGCCGCCAGCGCAGAGGCGGAGATTAAGACGCTGAAAGGCCAGCAGCTGGCCACGACGGTCGCCCGCGCGGCGCCGGCTACGCCGCGCCTGCAGCTAAACGACAATGGCGAATTAAAATTTTATGGCGATGTCGAATTTAATCTTGATGGCGCCAGCCGCACCGGCAGCCTGACGTCGGTCAAAACCAGCGCGAATAAAAGCTGGGCGCCCGGTGATAAAGAGCGTTGGGATATTAATGGCCGTATTCTGCTGGGTTTCGATGGCCGACGTAATGGCGCCGACGGGAAATATGCCGGATTCAGTGTGCAGCCCCTGGCGGATATGGATGGCAAAATGAATCTCGATGATGCGGTATTTTTCTTTGGTCAGCAGGATGACTGGAAAATAAAAATAGGCCGCTTTGAAGCCTGGGATATGTTCCCCCTGAATCAGGATACCTTTATTGAATATTCAGGAAATACCGCCAACGATCTCTATTCCGACGGCTATGGCTATATTTACATGATGAAAGAGGGGCGCGGGCGCAGCAGCAGCGGCGGCAACCTCCTGTTCAGCAAAACGGTGGATAACTGGTATTTCGAGGTTAACACCCTGGTGGAGGATGGCAGTTCGCTGTTTGTCGATCAGAACTATCACGGTAATGCGCTGGAAAACCGCAAAAACGTGGTGTACGTGCGGCCGGTGGCGGTGTGGCAGTCCGGCGCGTGGTCGGCGGCGGCGGCGATAGAGAGCAACCTCGTCAACAACGCCTACGGCTATCAGAACCAGGGCGGGCGCTGGGTCGACCAGTCAAACCGTACCGGCTACGGGATGACCATGAGCTGGAACACCCTGAAAAGCGATCCGCAGGACGGGGCGGTGGTCAATCTGAGTACCGCCCTGCTGGACGCGGCGGACGAAACCGACTTCAGCGCCGGGATCAACGCCCTGTGGCATCGCGTGGAGCTGGGCTATATCTACGCGCATAACAAAATCGACCAGTTCAACATGGCCGGGGTGAGCAGCGAGTGCGATGACGACTGCGCAATCCTCGCGCCGGGGCGCTATGACATCCACACCGTGCATACTTCCTGGCAGTTGCCGAATATTATGGCGATGCCGAACTTCAATATTTACCTTGGCGCCTACGCCTCGTGGCTCGATTCCACGGGAGCGAAGAGTGGGAATCCCGATGAACGCTACGGCGCCCGGGTGCGCTTTAAATATTTCTTCTGACAGGATACTCAGGCAGGCTCTCCCGCGGCGGCCGCCGCGGGAGGTTTCCGACGGGCAGGTTAGCGCATCGCGCGGCGCAGAATGCGGTCGGTCTGGCGTTGGAAGTCCTCGGCCGCTTCTTCCACCGACTTTTTACCGTAGTCGATGTACTGCAGGGTGGTGCCGAACTGGGCGACGATCTGCGGGTCGTCGAAGTACGGCGAGACCGGCAGAGTGGTGGGCAGGGATTGCGCCAGCTTCAGACCGGACACCGCCGGATCGTCGGCTTTGATGATCCCGTCTTCGGTCAGGTAGGTGACCGCCGCTTTACTCAGCGGCACGCCGCGCTCCAGTCCGAGAATATCCACCCCTTCTTTACTGTTCAGCAGGAAGTTAATCACTTTCGCCGCCGCCTGCGGGTTTTTCGTCGATTTGCCAATCGACAGCATTTGCGCAGGCTTGAAGAACAGTCCGGCATCGGTGGCCCCGGGGAGCATCGGGTATTCCCCCAGCACCAGCTTCGCCGGCGGCTTCAGGTTGTCGGAGTATTTGTTGATGGTGGAGTTCCACATGTAGGTCCCGCCCCATTCACCCTGGATCCACGGCTTCATCTCGTACATGTTGCTCTTGCCGAAGGAGGCATAGTAGCGGGTGTCCGGCATGACATGGCTGTCGATAAGCTTCTTATACATGCCGAAGAAGTCCGCCCACTGCGCTTTGCTGTAGGAGAATTTGCGTCCTTTCTCATCGATGGCCGGCTGGTTGTATTTTTGCACCATGTAAGAGTTGAGCAGGGCCAGCACGTCCTGGTGCTCAAGCACCACCGGGTAGTACTGTTTCCCGAGTTTGCTTTCGAAAGTTTTCCCCGCCGCCAGCAGTTCATCCCAGGTTTTCGGGAAGGGGATGCCCGCTTTTTTCCACGCTTCGTCGTTAAAGTAGAAGACCCGGGCGGTGACCGACACCGGGATGCCGTTGAGCTTGCCATTGACCGTGGTGGACTGCAGCTCTTTGGCGTCGAACTGGCTGAGATCGATCTCGTCTTTCAGAGTGTTGAGATCGTAAAAACCCTCGCCATTTTTCGAAAAAATCGGCAGCCAGTTCCAGTTGGTCTGCATCACGTCAGGCTCGGTGCCGCCGGCTATCTGGGTGGTCAGGCGCGAAAGATGGCCGTCCCAGCCGGTATATTCCGCTTTGACATTGATATCAGGATATTGCTGGTGAAAAGCCTCCAGCGCCTTGAGAGTCACCTGATGGCGGCCATTGCCCCCCCACCAGGACATACGCAGGTCGACATCCTGCGCCAGCGAGGAGAAGGCGCTAAGGCCCAGGGTGGCGGAGAGGGTGGCGCTTATCAGCACGTTTTTCATTGTTATGCTCCAGGGTTCACAGAGAGAGGTTCTGTTCGGTTTTGGCGTCAAAGATGTGACACTTGTTAAGATCAAAGGTGAAATAGACTTTTCGATTCAGTCCCTTAGCTATCATCGGCTTCGCATCGTCCGACGGCACGCGAGCGGTCAGCTCGTAGCCCGCGACCTGCAGATAGACAAAGAACTCATGGCCCATGTTTTCCACCCGCACCATCTCGCCCATGCAGCCGCCTTCGGCGAACGGCGCGTCGGAGAGCGACACGAATTCCGGGCGGACCCCGTAGAACACCTCCTGATGCTGATACGCGCCGACTTTCTCCGCCAGACGGTCGTTCAACGGCAGGCGCTGGTCGCCCAGGGTCAGGCACAGGCGGCCGTCGTGCTCAACCAGCTGGCTGGGGCGAATATTCATCTCCGGCGCGCCGATGAAGCCGGCGACAAACATATTTTTCGGCTGGTGGTAGAGGTTGTCCGGGGTATCGACCTGCATAATGTGGCCGAGCTTCATCACGCAGATGCGGTCGCCCATGGTCATCGCTTCCGTCTGATCGTGGGTAACGTAGACGGTGGTCGCCGGTTTACCGGATTTTTTCAACTGCTTATGCAGATCGGAAATGCGGATGCGCATCGAGGCGCGCAGCTTGGCGTCCAGGTTGGAGAGCGGTTCGTCGAACAGGAAGACGTCCGGTTTTTTGACGATCGCCCGGCCCACCGCCACGCGCTGCGCCTGGCCGCCGGAGAGCTGGCGCGGCAGACGTTCCAGCAGCTCCTCCAGTTCAAGAATTTTCGCCGCTTCCTCCACCTGCCGATCAATCTGCGCCTTGGGCAGCTTGCTCAGCTTCAGGCCGAAGGCGAGGTTTTCCCTTACCGTCATATGCGGATAGAGGGCGTAGTTCTGGAACACCATCGCGATACCACGGGATTTAGGCGCCAGGTTGTTGACGATCTTATCGCCGATCCGCACCTCGCCGCCGCTGATGGTCTCCAGACCCGCCAGCATGCGCAGGGTGGTCGATTTGGCGCAGCCGGAAGGGCCGACGATCACCATAAATTCGCCATCGGCAATCTTCAGGTCGATACCATGCACCGCTTTAAACCCGTTTGAGTAAACTTTTTCCAGTTTGTTGAAAATCACTTCAGCCATGATATTTCCCTCTTAACCTTTGATTCCGCTGCTGGTCACGCCCTGCACAAAGTAGCGTTGAGCCAGGAAGAAGACGATGATGGACGGCAGAATGGAGATGCTCGCCATTGCCAGAATTTCGTTCCACGGCGCGCCTTCCGTGACGTCGATAGACATTTTTAGCGCCAGCGCGATGGGATACTTATCGACGCTGTAGACGTAGATCAGCGGACCGATAAAGTCGTTCATCGACCACATGAACTGGAACAGCGCCACCGAGATAATGGCCGGCTTGAGGATCGGCACTACCACATACCACAGCACCTGGATGGAGTTGCAGCCGTCGATCTGCGCCGCCTCTTCCATATCGCGCGGGACGCCGCGCAGAAACTGGATCAGCATGAAGACAAAGAATCCCTGGGTGGCGAAGGCCAGCGGCAGATACAGCGGCAGATAGCTGTTCAGCATCCCCATTTCACGGAACATCAGGTACTGCGGGATCAGCAGGACGGTGCTCGGCAGCAGCATGGTGGTGATGAGCGTCGCGAACCAGAACTTCTTCCACGGGATCTCAAAACGTGCGAAGCCGTACGCCACAATGGTGGAGGAGATGATCGTTAACACGACCTTCGGGATCACATACTTAAAGGTGTTCAGCATATAGTGGCCGAAATGGTATTCGGTGCCGGTCTTCCAGCCGTTGATGAACCCGTCCCAGGTGGCGTGAGTCGGCCACAGCCCGAGGGTGGTGAAGATCTCATGGTTCGGCTTGAACGAGGCGGAGAACATCCACGCCAGCGGGTAGAGCATCAGCAGGCCGACGAACACCAGCACGACGTAGCGCACCACCCGGCTCACCTTTTCCCGGCGCAGCGTACGGGCCACCTCACGATCGGCGTCGCTTATCACCGGCGCCATCTGTTGAATATCAGCCATTTTTGCCTCCCTTATCGGCGGAATAGAAGACCCAGTATTTCGATGACTTAAAGGCTATCGACGCAAAGACCGCCACGACGAGGAACAGCACCCACGCCAGCGCGGCGCCATAGCCCATGTCGAAGTACTTAAAGGCGGTATCGTAGATGTAGAGCGAGAACAGGTAGGTGTAATAGGTCGGGCCGCCGCCGGTTATCACGTACGGGCCGGTA
The DNA here is from genome assembly GCF_040065795.1 of Klebsiella sp. JB_Kp004. Lineage (NCBI taxonomy): Bacteria > Pseudomonadati > Pseudomonadota > Gammaproteobacteria > Enterobacterales > Enterobacteriaceae > Klebsiella > Klebsiella sp. JB_Kp004. Next base: position 16,983 of record NZ_JBEAKW010000003.1, read on the forward strand.
AACTCCTGGAACGCCTGGGTGGTCTGCATAATAAAGTTGAAGAAAATCACCGGGGTGATCAGCGGCACGGTGACCTTCATAAACATCTGCCACTTCGAGGCGCCGTCGATCATCGCCGCCTCATACTGCGACTGCGGGACGTTCTGCAGCGCGGCGAGGAAGATGACCATCGCGGAACCAAACTGCCAGACGCGCAGCAGGGTGACTGACATCAGCGCCAGCGAGGGTTCCCCCAGCCAGTTGATGGCATCGATGCCAAAGACGGCGAGAAAACTGTTCAGCAGGCCGTCAATGGCGAACAGGGCGCGCCACAGCACGGCAATCGCCACCGAGCTGCCAAGGATCGACGGGATATAGTAGGCGGTGCGGAAAAAGCCGATACCGCGCAGTTTGAAATTGAGCACAAAGGCAATGCCGAGGGCGAAAGCCAGTTTTAAGGGGATGGTTAAAAAGACGTAGGCAAAGGTCACCCCCATCGATTTCCAGAACAGGCTATCCTCGGTCAACATATAGCGATAGTTTTCAATGCCGTTAAATACCGGCGGACTCATCAAGTCGTACTCAGTAAAACTGAGAAAGAAAGATGAAACAAAAGGAAAAGCGGTAAAGACAATCAGCCCGATGATATAGGGCGATATCCATGCCAATCCCAGCAGCTTGTTTTCATTCATACATACCTACCTGGCTTACGAGTTGTAATACGGATCCGGTGACGCGGCGCTGTCGGCCTTTGGCCGCGAACCACGCAAAAAAGTCTGAACGCTTCCTCTGGTTAACATATCCTTGTTAATGAATGGGTTAGGTTTTAAGTGGCCCAGCGTGGAGGGGCCGTCAGGCTCTTTTTATATGCTGATCTGTTTTTTATAAAACACCGTTTTAATTTCATTTTATTGCGATTTATTTCCGCGTCATGCAGATCTGGATGGAAATGTGATCAAAGTCGAAACGATGTTTCAAAAAGGTGAGGTGGTAAGCATTTTAGGCGTTTGTGAGGGGCTGAAAAGTATGAAATATCAGCGTAAGCGAGGCGGAGAATATTATTATCAGGATAATGATTTTGCCGGTATATTTTATTCGAAGGTACAGGTAGATAACCGGGGGCGGCAAGCGCCCCCCGACATGGATTAACCCTGGAGGAAATCTTCGCGGATGGGGGTAAAGGTATCGAGCAGCGTGCCGGGCTGCAGACAGACGCAGCCGTGCATGATCCCCGGCTGCTTGTACAGCGTATCGCCAGCGCTGACGACGCGCGTCTCCTCGCCGATGGTGAATTCGAACTCGCCGGAGAGCACGTAGGTGAGCTGTTCGTGAGGGTGGTTATGCATTGGGCCGACGGCGCCGGCGGCAAAATTTACCTCCACGGCCATCATTTTGCCGTCATGGGCCAGAATGCGGCGGGTTACGCCATTGCCAAGGTCTTCAAGGGTGGTGTCTTTATGGAAAATAAACATCTGCCGATCCTGTTGTTAAAATGAAACATTGTTTCACTTAAGTTATCTCACTCTTCATGAAAAAGAAATACGCGGCCAGAGAAGTGGAAAGTTGATCACAAGTTTGTTTCACTGGCAGAAACAACATAAGGAGCAAAAGATGAAAACCATTGGCCTGTTAGGCGGCATGAGCTGGGAGTCAACGATCCCTTACTATCGCCTGATTAATGAAGGCGTGAAGGCGCGACTGGGCGGGCTGCACTCCGCCAGACTGGTGTTGCATAGCGTCGATTTTCACGAGATTGAAGCCTGTCAGTCCACCGGCGACTGGGATCGCGCCGGCGCGATCCTTGCCGACGCCGCGGTTGGGCTGCAGCAGGCGGGCGCCGAGGGCATTGTCCTGTGCACTAACACCATGCACAAGGTGGCGGATGCCATCGCCGCCCGCTGCCAGGTTCCCTTTCTGCATATCGCCGACGCCACCGGAAGGGCGATTGCCGCCAAGGGCCAGCGGCGGGTCGCGCTGCTGGGCACCCGCTATACCATGGAGCAGACCTTTTACCGGGGTCGTCTGCAGGCGCAGTTTGCCATCGAGACGCTGATCCCCGAGGCCGACGATCGGGCGCGGATCAATCAGATCATTTTCGACGAACTCTGTCTCGGCACCTTCAGCGAGGCGTCGCGGGATTATTATCTGCAGGTGATTGCCGCCCTGGCGGAGCAGGGGGCGGAAGGGGTTATTTTCGGCTGCACGGAAATTGGCCTGCTGGTGCCTGCCGAGCTCAGCCCGCTGCCGGTCTTTGACACCGCGGCGATCCACGCTGAGGACGCGGTCAACTTTATGCTCTCTGCAGAACCGACGCCAGCGGCGTGAGGATCTGCGGCAGACTCTGCTGCAGGTGCGTCACGAAGGCGTCGACCAGCGCCGATCGCGGGCGATGGAGCGGGCGGATCAGGCTGACGGTAAACGGCACTTCGACGCTGAAGCGGCGCACCACCACGCCGCTATCGGCATAGTCCAGGGCGGTCAGCGGGTTAACCACCGAGATCCCGGCGCCGGCGCGCACCATGGCGCAGATCGAGGCCGCGCTGTGGGTTTCGACCACCATCCGCCGCTTGACCTGATGCTCAAGGAACAGGGCGTCGAGCAGCTGGCGATAGCTGTCGGTGCGCGACAGGCTGATGTAGTTCTCGCCCTGAAAATCGGCGGGGGTCAGCGTCGTCTGCGCCGCCAGCGGATGGCCGGCGGGCAGCACGCAGACTTCATTCAACGTCAGCAGCGGGGTGCGTTCAGTGCCCGCGGGGGTATGCAGGGTCTCCGTCAGGCCAAGGTCATGGCGCTGGGCGGAGAGCCACTCCTCCAGCAGCGGCGACTCCTGGGGGACGATCTGCAGGCTGACCTCCGGGTAGCGGGCGAGGAACGGCGGCAACAGCAGCGGCAGAAAGGACTGGGAAAAGACCGGCAGACAGGCTATCGACAGCTCGCCCTGGCGGAACTCGCGCAGGCTCTCGGCGGCGCTGACGATGCGGTCCAGGCCGTACCAGGAACGCTGAACCTCCTCAAACAGGCGCAGGCCCTGCACGGTTGGCTGCAGGCGACCGCGGGTCCGTTCAAACAGCCGCAGGCCGAGCACCTTCTCAAAGCGCGCCAGCTCGCGGCTGACGGTGGGCTGGGAGGTATGCAGCATCCGCGCGGCTTCGGTCAGGTTGCCGGTGGTCATCACCGCATGAAAGATTTCGATATGACGCAAATTGACGGCTGGCATGCGGTCTCCCTGAGGCTCGGCTGGAACTATATCATTTTTGCATAGAGTCGCGATAAAACGATATTTTTTATTCGTCCGGCGCTGTGGCGTAATCAGAAAAAACAGCGACCAACACACGCACTACACCGGAGTTCTTATGCCACACTCGCTTTACGCCACCGATACCGATCTGACCGCGGACAATCTGCTGCGCCTGCCGGCGGAATTTGGCTGCCCGGTCTGGGTCTATGATGCGCAGATTATTCGCCGCCAGATTGCCCAGCTCAGCCAGTTTGACGTGGTGCGTTTTGCGCAAAAAGCCTGCTCTAACATCCATATTCTGCGTCTGATGCGCGAGCAGGGGGTGAAGGTGGACTCGGTGTCGCTGGGGGAGATCGAGCGTGCGCTGGCGGCGGGCTACGATCCGCAGCAGAATCCAGAGGATATTGTCTTCACCGCCGATCTGATCGACGAGGCGACCCTCGATCGCGTCAAGGCGTTACAGATCCCGGTGAACGCCGGCTCGATCGACATGCTGAGCCAACTGGGTGAAGTGTCGCCGGGCCATCGCGTCTGGCTGCGCGTCAACCCGGGCTTTGGCCACGGCCACAGCCAGAAAACCAATACCGGCGGTGAGAACAGCAAGCATGGCATCTGGTACAGCCACCTGCCGGCGGCGCTGGAAGTGATGCGTCGCTATCAGCTGCAGCTGGTGGGGATCCATATGCATATCGGCTCTGGCGTCGACTATGGTCACCTGGAGCAGGTGTGCGGCGCGATGGTGCGCCAGGTTGTCGACTTTGGTCAGGATCTGCAGGCCATCTCCGCCGGCGGCGGCCTGTCTATTCCTTACCTCGAGAGCGAAGAGGCCATCGACACCGCTCACTATTATGGTCTGTGGAACCGCGCCCGGGAGCAGATCGCCACCCATCTGGGTCACCCGGTGAAACTGGAGATTGAACCCGGACGCTTCCTGGTGGCCGAGTCCGGCGTGCTGGTGTCGCAGGTGCGCAGCGTGAAAGAGATGGGCAGCCGCCACTTCGTGCTGATTGACGCTGGCTTTAACGACCTGATGCGCCCGGCAATGTACGGCAGCTATCATCATATCACCGCTCTGGCGGCGGATGGCCGCGATCTCAGCGCCGCGCCGCAGGTGGAGACCGTGGTGGCCGGGCCGCTGTGCGAGTCCGGGGACGTCTTTACCCAGCAGGAAGGGGGGAAAGTCGAGACCCGTCTGCTGCCGGCGGTGGCCCCAGGGGATTATCTGGTGCTCCATGACACTGGCGCCTACGGGGCTTCGATGTCATCCAACTATAACAGCCGTCCGCTGCTGCCGGAGGTGCTGTTTGATGGCGGCAAGGCGCGGCTGATCCGCCGTCGCCAGACCATCCAGGAGCTGCTGGCCTTAGAGCTTATTTAAAAAAAGGTCCCGTCGTCACCGACTCACGCAACACCAGCGTGCCGGTGAACGGCGGGATCGTTTCGATCGGCTGCTGATTAGCAAGCTTGATCGCCTGATCGATAGCCGTGGTGATCATGTTGTCGATCGGCAGATAGACCGTCGACAGCCCCGGCTCCAGCCATTTCGCGCTTGGCGCATCGTCGAAGCCAAACAGCGACACATCCTGCGGAATACGCAGCCCCGCCTGATGCAGCGCCTTAGACGCCCCCAGCGCCATATCATCGTTACAGGAAAACAGCGCGCTGAAGCGGGCTTTCTCGTCCAGCAGTTCCCGGCACAGCTCGTAGCCGCGGGTCATCGTCGAGTCCCCGTATTTCACCCGGCTCGGATCCCACTCAATACCATGTTTTATCAGCGCGTTGCGATAGCCCTGCAGGCGCGCCTGGCCGGTGGGGGTGTGCATCGGGACGGTGATGCAGGCAATATCGCGGTGGCCCTGGGTAATCAGATACTCCACGGCCTGGAAGGCGGCTTCCTGCTGTTCGAAGAACACGCAGCGTTCGCGGGCCTGCGCCACATCACGGTTAATCACCACCAGCGGCATGGCGATCGAGTTAATCAGCGACATGATCGCCTTCTCGCTCATATGCCGGGTATAGAGGATGATCGCATCGCACTGCCGGTCGGCGAGCATCTGCACCGCTTCCTCTTCGCGCTCCGGCGTATCATGGCCGTCGGTGACGATAAGCTGTTTTCCCCAGGCTTCGGTCTGGCGTGACGCCTGCTGCAGCAGACGACCAAAGTAGAAGCCGTCAAAGGTGGAGACGACCAGCCCGATACTGTTGCTGGTCTGATTGGCCAGCGAGCGGGCAAGGAAATTCGGCCGATAGCCCAGCTCTTCCATCGCTTTAAAGACCTGTTGGCGGGTGCTCTCTTTCACCTGACCTGTGCCGTTCAACACGCGGGAAACCGTCGCTTTCGAGACGCCTGCGCGAATTGAGACATCCAGCATTGTAGCCATTCATCGATTCCTGATTTCACGTGGTAAGGCGCAGTTTATCACAGACCGAAAAGGGACATATCGACGGGGCGGGGCGGAAAAACCATCGCGATCACGCTTTTAGCAGGAACTGACCAACCGGCGCTATCTGGTATGCCAATAGATTTTAATATCGATATTTGGGATACCACGCAGCGGGTTGCGAGCGCTGTCACAGAACAATTTTTGCCTGGCAACTATGTTTTGGTATGCCAAAAGTCTCTGGCTGTCCACCTGGCCGCAATAAGCCCTTTACTCTGAGGTACTCTTTTATGGCATTACAGGACAAACTGATCGACGCGCTGGGGCGTTTCGCGACGACATTCAACAGCTATCGCTACATTATGGCGATCAAATCGGCGTTTATTACCCTGATGCCGGTGATCATCGTCGGGGCCTTTTCGGTACTGATCTCCAATATGGTGCTGGATCCAAAGAATGGGCTCGCCAGCTTTTCCTCGCTCTCCTTTCTCGCCGCGCTGAAGCCGATCACCAGCGCGCTGAACTACGCCACGCTCAACTTCCTCAATATCGGCGCCGTGTTTCTGATCGGCATTGAGCTGGGGCGGATCAACGGCATCAAAAGCCTGTTTCCCGGCCTGCTGGCGGTGATCTGTTTTATCTGCGTCACGCCGACCACGGTAGAGATGATGGTCGATGGCCAGATGCACGTGGTGAAAGATGTCCTGCTGCGTCAGTTCTCCGACACCCGCAGCCTGTTCCTCGGGATGTTCATCGCCATTCTGTCGGTCGAGATTTACTGCTGGCTGGAGGGGCGCAAGGGACTGAAGATCAAGATGCCGGATACCGTGCCGCCGAACGTCTCTGCCTCTTTTTCGGCGCTGATCCCGGCGATCATCACCACCACCGCGATCGCCACCTTTGGTTTTCTCTTCCACCAGCTGACGGGAATGTATCTCTACGATGCGGTCTACCAGGTGGTGCAGCAGCCGCTGGAGCGGGTGGTGCAGAGCCTGCCGGGGATCCTGCTGCTGATGTTCGTCGCCCAGCTGTTCTGGGTGATCGGTATTCACGGCAACCAGATGATCAAGCCGATCCGTGAGCCGCTGCTGCTGGGGGCGATCACCGTCAATATGAGCGCCTTTGAGCAGGGGAAAGAGGTACCGAACATCATCACCATGCCCTTCTGGGATGTTTACATGAGCATCGGCGGCTCGGGGCTGACCATCGGCCTGCTGATTGCGGTGATGATCGCCACCAGGCGCAAAGAGATGAAAGAGATCGCCAAGCTGTCGATAGGCCCGGGGCTGTTCAATATTAACGAGCCGGTGATCTTCGGGATGCCGATCATGCTCAACCCGATCCTCGCCATCCCGTTTATCATCACCCCGCTGGTGACCGGCAGCATCGGCTATTTCGCCACCCTGACCGGCTTCGCCGGCAAGGCGGTGGTGATGGTGCCCTGGACCACGCCGCCGCTGATCAACGCCTGGCTCTCCACCGCCGGCTCGATGGGGGCGGTGGTCACCCAGCTGATCTGCATCGTGGCCGCGGTGCTTATCTATCTGCCTTTCGTCAAAATCGCCTCCCGCCGTGCCGATGCCGCGCAGCGTCAGGCAGACAATCAACAGACCGCCAACCCTGTCTGAGGAGCCTATGACTACCGTACGGATGACTATTCCCGATGATTTTATCCTTGGCGCGGCGGCTTCCGCCTGGCAGACCGAGGGCTGGAGCGGGAAAAAACCGGGGCAGGACTCCTGGCCCGATCTCTGGTACAAAAACGACCGTCACGTCTGGCATAACGGCTATGGCCCGGCGGTGGCTACCGATTTTATCAACCGCTTTCAGGAAGATGTGCAGCTGATGAAGCTGGCCGGGCTGACCCACTACCGCACTTCGATCAACTGGTCGCGCTTTCTGACCGACTATGAAAACGTCACGGTGGATGAGGAGTATGCGGCCTATTACGACCAGCTGTTCGATGCGCTGCTGGCCAACGGCATCACGCCGATGATCTGCCTTGAGCATTACGAATTACCGGGCTATCTGCTGGAAAAGTATGGCGGCTGGGGGGCGAAAACGGTGGTCGAGCTGTTTGTGCGCTACGCGGAGCAGGTTTTTGCCCGCTACCACCCGAAGGTGACCCGCTGGTTTACCTTTAATGAGCCGATCGTGGTGCAGACCCGGGTCTATCTTGATGCCCTGCGCTGGCCCTATGAGCAGAACACCAGCACCTGGATGCAGTGGAACTACCATAAGGTGCTGGCGACCGCTTGCGTCGTGAAGCGATTTCGCGAGCTAGGCTATCCCGGGACCGTCGGCTGCATCCTCAATCCGGAGGTGACCTACCCGCGCTCCCGCGCCCCGCATGACCTGCGCGCGGCGGAGATCTACGATCTGTTCTATAACCGTATGTTTCTCGACCCGCTGGTGCACGGGGTCTGGCCGCCGGCGCTTCTCGCGCTGCTTGAGCAGCATCAGGTGACGTGGGAGGCCAGCGCGGAGGATCTGGCGATTATCCGCGAGCACACCGTCGATGAGCTGGGGATTAACCTTTACTATCCGCACCGGGTCAAAGCCCCGTCGCGGGCCTGGCATCCGCATACCCCGTTCCATCCGGCCTGGTATTATGAGCCGTTTGAGCTGCCCGGCCGGCGGATGAACGCCTCCCGCGGCTGGGAAATCTACCCGCAAATCATCTTTGATATGGCGATGCGGATAAAAAATGACTATCGCAACATTCCCTGGTTCGTGGCGGAGAGCGGGATGGGGGTGGAAAACGAAGGCCAGTTCCGTAACCGCGAAGGCGCCATTGACGACAGCTATCGCATTCGTTTTATCAGCGAACATCTGTGGCACACCCTGCGCGCCCGCGAGGCAGGGGCCAACTGCCAGGGCTATATGCTGTGGGCGTTTACCGACAACGTGTCGCCGATGAACGCCTTTAAAAACCGCTACGGGCTTATCGAAATCGATCTGCAAAACCATCGCGCCCGGCGACCCAAAGCCTCGGCGCACTGGTTTCGTCAGCTCGGCGAACGGCGTGAACTGGTGCTGGATATCGATGATGAATACCGCTAGCCGGGGGCAATATTTGCTAAGATAGCGCCGTGTTTGACTCGCAGGCATGTAACGCACAGGTGATTTTGTGGAAAAAGCGATAATTCCGCCGGAAAAGAAGCCCTATCAGGAGATTGGTGATGACCTGCGCGCCCAGATCGCGCAGGGGCGCTACCCGGTCGGGTCGCGCTTGCCGCCGGAACGCCATATTGCCGAAACCTATGGCGTCAGCCGGACCATCGTGCGCGAAGCGCTGCTGATGCTGGAGCTGCAGGGGACGGTGGATATCCGTCAGGGATCCGGGGTGTACGTTATGCGTATCCCGCACGAAAACGACAGCGAAGAAGAGCAGCTGCTCAGCAGCGACGTTGGTCCGTTTGAAATTCTCCAGGCGCGCCAGCTGCTGGAGAGCAATATCGCCGCCTTTGCCGCGAAAATGGCCACCCGCGCCGATATCGATAATCTGAAGCGGATTATCGAGCAGGAGCAGCGGGCAATCGCCCTCAACGACACCGCCCAGGATAACGCTCGTCTGTTCCATCTGGTGCTGGCCGGGGCGACGCAGAACCAGATGCTGTTAGCGACGGTGGAGCGGATCTGGCTGCAGATGGACAGCAGCCCGCTGTGGCAGCAGTTTAATGTGCATATTGCCAGCCGCGCCTGGCGGCTGAAGTGGCTCGGCGACCGGCAGACCCTGCTTGCCGCGCTGCGGCGTCGCGATGTGATGGGCGCCTGGCAGGCGATGTGGCAGCATCTGGAAAACGTTAAAAACAGTCTGCTGGAGCTGTCCGATGAAGACGCCCCGGACTTTGACGGCTATCTGTTCGACTCGGTGCCGATTTTTCAGGGGAAGTTGGTATGACGATCCTGCCGCTATATGCCGCGCCGCAGTTCGCCCGGGAGGTGACCGACCGGCTGTGGCAGGCCTTTGGCGGCGAGGCGCTGCCGCGGGAGTTTTTCGCCAGCATTGTGCAGCATAGCCAGACGGCGGAGGCGCTGCCGCTGACCTTTATTGCCGTGGAAGGGGAGCAACTGCTGGGAACGATTGGCCTCTGGCGCTGCGATTTGATCAGCCGCCAGGATCTGTTTCCCTGGCTGGCGGCGCTGTACGTCGCGCCCGCCGCTCGCGGTCAGGGGCTGGCCGGACAACTGCAGCGGCATGTGATCGATTATGCCCGCCGCGCGGGCTATCGGGAGCTTTATCTCTACTCCGCCTGCCGCGATTTTTATGAACGCTTCGGCTGGCGCTACATCGGCGAGGGGCTGGATTACCCGGCCACCGCCGTGCATCTCTATCGCTACGACTTATCGCCTTCCTGCGGGGCCACCACCGAATGACGGCGTACCAGCGTCGGGCTGAACAGGTGGGTGATCTCCGGCGCCGGGCGCTGCTCCGCCAGGGCTAAGGCCAGCTCGGCCGCCTGGGTCGCCATCGTGACGATCGGGTAGCGGACGGTGGTCAGCCGCGGGCGAACATAGCGCGAAATCAGGACATCGTCGAAGCCGATCAGCGAAATTTCCCGCGGGACGTCGATGCCGTTGTCGTTCAGCACCCCCATCGCGCCGGCGGCCATCGAGTCGTTATAGCAGGCGACGGCGCTAAAGTGGCGGCCGCGGCCAAGCAGTTCGGTCATCGCCTGTTCGCCGCCGCTTTCATCCGGCTCGGCGAACGTGACCAGCCGGTCGTTGCACGGCAGGCCGCTCTCCTCCAGCGCCGCGTAGTACCCCTGCAGGCGATCTTCCGCATCAGAGATATCGTGGTTTGAGCACAGGTAGCCGATACGCGTGTGCCCCTGCTGGATCAGATGGCGGGTCGCCAGCCAGGCGCCGTAGCGATCGTCCAGCGCCACGCAGCGCGTTTCATATCCGGGCAGGATGCGGTTGATCAGCACCATGCCGGGGATCTGCTTCATCAGCCCGGCGAGTTCCTCATCGGGGATCATTTTGGCATGCACCACCAGCGCCGCGCAGCGGTGACGGATCAGCTGCTCTATCGCCTGGCGCTCCTTCTGCACGTTGTGGTAGCCATTGCCAATCAGCAAAAAGTTGCCGGTGCGATAGGCCACCTGTTCGACGGCTTTGACCATCGCGCCGAAGAAGGGGTCGGAGACATCGCCCACCACCAGGCCGACGGTTTCCGTGGACTGCTGGGCCAGCGCCCGGGCGTTCGCATTGGGATGATAGTTGAGGGTTTCCATCGCCGCACCCACGGACTGACGCGAGGCTTCGCTGGCTTTGGGAGAGTTGTTGATGACGCGGGAGACGGTAGCGACGGAGACTCCTGCGAGTCGGGCTACATCCTTAATTGTCGCCATACCATGCCTTTTATAGGGTAAGCGTTTACATACTGCTATGTTACGGGAAAGAGCGGCAGATTCAAGGCGCGGCGGCGAAGGAATGGCGCAAATGTGATTCAGAGCGGGCTTATCGGTGACCTGTTTACATTAACGCTATCAGTAATTGAAACCGGCTCGGGGAAATACAAACCTTTGCTTACACTTTGCGATGCGCTGTTGCGAATGTTCGCTGGTTTGTCCGCCGAGCAGGTTGATATTCTGGCTATCCCAGAGGTATTGATAGGTGGAGTCAACGTCATGTTGACCACTTTACTTACACCAGCCTGCGCAGATGCGCAGGTTTTTTTTTGCCCGTCGCCGACGTTGTTACAGATAGCGAAAATCGTAATAACTGGTTGCACTTAGGCTCACTCCCTTGCGTTTTCCCGCTGGCCCGAAGCGGGCGAAAAACGCGACAATCGAGATCCCAGAGGTATTGATAGGTGAGTTTCTCAGGTACGCTCTTCGTACTGGACGTTTTACACCAGCCTGCGCGGATGCGCAGGTTTTTTTTATTCTGAAAATCCCCCCGCTGCACTGCTTTCCCACGCCTTCTCGTGTAACCTGCTTTGACTCATCACCGGTCACATGGAGTTGTTATGCTTTTGGGATTTTTCAGACTGCTGTTCAAGGGGTTATACCGGGTCAGCCTGACCGGCGACACGCAGGCTTTGCACCAGCAAAAAGTCTTAATTACCCCGAACCACGTCTCGTTCCTCGACGGCATTCTGCTGGCGCTCTTTTTGCCGGTCCGACCGGTTTTTGCCGTCTATACCTCAATCAGCCAGCGCTGGTTTATGCGCGCGCTGACGCCGATTATCGATTTTGTGCCGCTGGACCCGACCAAACCGATGTCGATTAAACATCTGGTGCGCCTGATTGAACAGGGGCGGCCGGTGGTCATCTTCCCGGAAGGGCGAATTTCGGTCAGCGGCTCGCTGATGAAAATTTATGACGGCGCCGCCTTTGTCGCCGCCAAATCGCAGGCGACCATCGTGCCGCTGCGCATTGAAGGCGCTGAATTGACGCCCTTCAGCCGGCTGAAGGGGCTGGTGAAACGTCGCCTGTTCCCGCGTATTCAGCTGCATCTGCTGCCGCCCACCCATCTGCCGATGCCTGAGGCGCCGCGCGCCCGCGACCGGCGCAAAATCGCCGGAGAAATGCTGCATCAGATCATGATGGAAGCCCGGATGGCGGTGCGTCCGCGGGAAACCCTGTATGAGTCGCTGCTGGCGGCGCAGGACCGCTTCGGCGCGCGCAAACCCTGCGTGGAGGATATCAACTTCCAGCCGGATACCTATCGCAAGCTGCTGACCAAAACCCTGTTTGTCGCCCGCATTCTGGAAAAATACAGCCAGCGGGGCGAGAAGATCGGTCTGATGCTGCCCAACGCCGGCATCAGCGCGGCGGTGATTTTCGGCGCGATCGCCCGCGGGCGCATTCCGGCGATGATGAACTATACCGCCGGGGTGAAAGGGCTCAGCAGCGCCATCGCCGCCGCGGAACTCAACACCATTTTTACCTCGCGCACCTTTCTCGATAAAGGCAAGCTCTGGCACCTGCCGGAGCAACTGACTCAGGTGCGCTGGGTGTTCCTGGAAGATCTCAAAGGCGATATCACCCCTGCGGACAAACTGTGGATTTTCGGCCATCTGCTGGCGCCGCGTCTGGCGCAGGTTAAGCAGCAGCCGGAAGACGCGGCGATGATCCTCTTCACCTCCGGCTCGGAGGGCAATCCGAAAGGGGTGGTGCACAGCCATAAAAGTCTGCTGGCCAACGTCGAGCAGATCAAAACCATTGCCGACTTTACCGCTAATGACCGCTTTATGTCGGCGCTGCCGCTGTTCCACTCCTTTGGCCTCACCGTCGGTCTGCTGACGCCGCTGCTTACCGGCGCGGAGGTGTTTCTCTATCCCAGCCCGCTGCACTATCGCGTGGTGCCGGAGCTGGTCTACGATCGCAACTGCACAGTGCTGTTCGGCACCTCGACCTTCCTCGCCAACTATGCCCGCTTCGCTAACCCCTATGATTTCTATCGTCTGCGCTATGTGGTCGCCGGGGCGGAGAAGCTGCAGGAGAGCACCAAACAGCTGTGGCAGGATAAATTCGGCCTGCGCATTCTCGAAGGCTATGGCGTGACCGAGTGCGCCCCGGTGGTCTCGATCAACGTGCCGATGGCGGCGAAGGTCGGCACCGTGGGGCGTATCCTGCCGGGGATGGACGCCCGCCTGCTGGCGATGCCTGGCATTGAGCAAGGGGGGCGGCTGCAGCTGAAAGGGCCGAACATTATGAAAGGCTACCTGCGAGTGGAAAATCCCGGGGTGCTGGAAGCGCCGACGGCGGAAAACCAGCACGGCGAAAAGGAAGCGGGTTGGTATGACACCGGCGATATCGTCACCTTCGACGAGCAGGGCTATGTCCGCATCCAGGGCCGCGCGAAGCGCTTCGCCAAAATCGCTGGCGAAATGATCTCTCTTGAGATGGTGGAGCAGGTGGCCCTCGGCGCATCGCCGGACAAAATGCACGCCACGGCGATTAAACAGGACGCCAGCAAAGGCGAGGCGCTGGTGCTGTTTACCACCGATAATGAACTGACTCGCGAAGCCCTGCTGCGCTACGCTCGCCAGCACGGCGTACCGGAGCTGGCGGTGCCGCGCGATATACGCTGGCTGAAACAGCTGCCGGTGCTCGGCAGCGGCAAGCCAGACTATGTCACCCTGAAAAACATGGTCGACGAGGCGGAAACAACCCATGAGTGAGTCAGTGCATACTAACCCTTCGCTGTATTCGAAAGGGATGATGGCGGTGATCTGCGCCCAGTTCCTGTCGGCCTTCGGCGACAATGCGCTTCTCTTCGCCACCCTGGCGCTGATGAAGCAGCTCTATTATCCGGAGTGGAGCCAGCCGGTCCTGCAGATGTTGTTTGTGGGCGCTTACATCCTGTTTGCTCCCTTTGTCGGCCAGTTCGCCGACAGCTTTGCCAAAGGCCGGGTGATGATGGTGGCCAACGGGCTGAAGCTGCTCGGCGCCGGCTGTATCTGCTTCGGTGTCAATCCATTTATCGGCTATACGCTGGTGGGGATTGGCGCCGCCGCCTATTCGCCGGCCAAGTACGGCATTCTCGGCGAACTGACCACCGGCGATAAGTTAGTGAAGGCTAACGGACTGATGGAGTCCTCGACCATCGCGGCGATCCTGCTGGGCTCCATGGCCGGCGGGATCCTCGCCGACTGGCACGTGCTGGCGGCGCTGATCGTCTGCGCGCTGGTCTACGGCGGGGCGGTGGTGGCTAACCTGTGGATACCCAGGCTGCCGGCGGCGCGTCCGGGGCAGTCATGGCGTTTTAAGCCGATGACGCACAGCTTCTTCAGCGCCTGCCGCACGCTGTGGCGCAACGGCGAAACCCGCTTTTCGCTGATGGGCACCAGCCTGTTCTGGGGCGCTGGCGTGACCCTGCGCTTCCTGCTGGTGATCTGGGTGCCGGTAGCGCTGGGCATTACCAGCAACGCCATGCCCACCTATCTTAATGCGATGGTGGCGGTGGGGATTGTGCTGGGGGCCGGGGCGGCGGCGAAGCTGGTGACTCTGGAGACGGTGTCGCGCTGTATGCCGGCCGGGATATTGATCGGTATTGCGGTAATGGCGTTTGCGGTGCAGCAGTCGCTGCTGCCGGCGTTCGGACTGCTACTGCTGCTCGGGGTGTTCGGCGGCTTCTTTATCGTGCCGCTGAATGCGCTGCTGCAGGAGCGCGGGAAACACTCGGTCGGGGCGGGTAACGCGATTGCGGTACAGAACCTGGGCGAAAACGTGGCGATGCTGCTGATGTTGGGGCTCTATTCCCTGGCGGTGAGCGTCGGCGTTCCGCCGGTCGCCGTGGGGATAGGTTTTGGCGCGGTGTTTGCCGTGGCCATCGCCGCGCTGTGGGTCTGGGGGCGGCGTAAATAACTTCTCGTCGCGGTTGACTCGAAATCGTAACCCCTGCCAGGCGCGCGGGCAGAGGGAAATCCCGGGTTGCGGCTTGCGCCTGACCCGGGCTACCGCGGCTGCTGAGGTGGCTACCCGACCTGGGTAGCGAAGGCCCGGTAAGGCGTAGCCGCCACCGGGCAACAACGCGACGCCAGAAGCCGGCGTCGACAGGTCATGCTACGGAGCCGGGTAGGTATAAACCTGATGCACCGCTTCAATCTCCGCTAATACCTCTTCGCTCAGCTCAAGCTGTAAACTTTCCACGTTGGCCTGCAGCTGCGCCATGGTCGTCGCCCCCAGCAGGGTGCTGGCGACAAACGGCTGCCGACGCACAAAGGCCAGCGCCATTTGCGCCGGATCGAGGCCGTGGCGTTTGGCGATATCCACATACGCCGCCACCGCTTTCTGCGACTGCTCGCTGCTGTAGCGCGTAAAGCGGCTGAACAGCGTATTGCGCGCCCCCGCCGGCTTCGCGCCGTTGAGGTACTTCCCGGTCAGGGTGCCGAAAGCCAGGCAGGAGTAGGCCAGCAGCTCCACGCCTTCGAACTGACTCACTTCCGCCAGGCCGACTTCAAAACTGCGGTTCAGCAGGCTGTAGGGGTTCTGAATGGTCACGATCCGCGGCAGGTCGTGCTTATCCGCCAGGTGCAGATAACGCATCACGCCGAAGGCGGTTTCGTTCGACACGCCAATGTAGCGGATCTTGCCGGCGCGCTGGAACTCGGTCAGCGCCTCGAGGGTATCCAGCAGGGTCACCGCGGGGGCGGCGTCGGCCCAGGTGTAGCCCAGCTTGCCAAAGCAGTTGGTGGGGCGCTGCGGCCAGTGTACCTGGTACAGGTCGAGATAATCAGTCTGCAGACGCTTCAGACTGGCGTGCAATGCCTCGCGGATATTTTTCCGGTCCAGGACGTGGTTTGGTCGAATACTGCTGTCGTTATTACGCGCGGGCCCGCTGACCTTCGAGGCGAGCACCAGCTTTTCACGATTGCCGCGTTTCGCCAGCCAGTTGCCGACGTAGGTTTCGGTCAGCCCCTGAGTTTCCGGGCGCGGCGGGACAGGGTACATTTCAGCGACATCGATCAGATTGATGCCGTTGGCGACCGCATAGTCGAGCTGCTGATGGGCATCGGCCTCGCTGTTCTGCTCGCCAAAGGTCATGGTTCCCAGCCCGAGGGTGCTGATTTCAAGTGAACTGTGTGGGATACGGTGATACTGCATAGCCAGCTTCCTTTTTATTTATAAGGTCAGGCATTCCCCGACAAAGGAGTATCAACATGGCAGAGGGTGAGAAAAAGAGGAAGTAAAAAAATCAAAAAAGCCGGGTGACGAGGAGGAGCGGTGGGTGAAACCCGCGGTGTCCTGGTGTGTCCCGACTCTTCTCATAAGACTGGTTGTCGGTAAGCGCAGCGTCAACAGAGGCTGGGGCCGACGGGGAAAAATTAACGCTTAATGATTTGTGAAACGTCGTCACGATTGATCTGCATTTTATTACCCTGCTGATCTTCGTAGCTGATAAGACCGGTATCGTCATCCACGGTGGGTTTACCGTCGGTCAGGATCATTCGCCCATCTTTGGTCGCCATGACGTAATCGCTGCTGCAACCGGAAACCGAGAACGCCAGTCCTACGGCGGAAATCAATACTGCCCATTTTTTCATCGTCATCACCTCTTGAGTAGCTGCACCCCATACCTGTCTATTAATAGCCTGATTTGTGAGACATAAAAAGCAGTAAAGTCTGAAAAAGGGTTGCAGCCTGTGACCAGGCTGCAATTTTGTGGTTTACAGCGGGTTTTTCTTATTGCGCAGCAGGTTAAGGCTCTCCACCGCAATAGAGAAGAACATCGCGAAGTAGATGTATCCCTTCGGCACATGGACGTCGAAACTTTCCAGCATCAGGGTAAAGCCGACGAGGATCAGAAACGACAGCGCCAGCATTTTTACCGACGGATGACGGTCAACAAAATCGCCGATAGGTCGCGCGGCGAACATCATGACCCCCACCGCAATCACAACCGCCGCCATCATAATAAACAGATGATCCGACAGGCCGACGGCGGTGATCACCGAGTCGAGGCTAAAGATGATGTCCAGCAGCATGATCTGCACGATGGCGCCGAGGAAGGAGTGAACGTTAGTTTTCAGCCCCTCCTCTTCGCCTTCGATAGATTCATGGATCTCTTTACTGGCTTTCCAGATAAGGAACAGTCCGCCAAACAGCAAGATCAGATCGCGAAACGAAATCTCCTGACCGAGGACGGTAAAGAGCGGGTTGGTCAGCTTAACGACCCAGGCGATAGAGGCCAGCAGCGCCAGGCGCATGACCATCGCCCCCATTAAACCGATCCGTCGCGCGTGGGCGCGCTGGGCGGTGGGGAGCTTGGCCACAACCAGAGAGAGAAAAATAATATTATCGATCCCGAGCACGATCTCCAGCAGCGTCAAGGTGCCCAGCGCCAGCCAGGCGTTAGGATCGGTTATCCATGCAAATAACATTGTTCAAAGTCCTGCAAAATAGAAAGCAGCAATTATATGCAAGCCCCAACGCAGAACAAAAAATTAATCGTGTTGTAACAAGAAATGGCGGGCGAGCAGGGCGGCGGTAAAATTCTTTTTCAGGTAGAAGCCGCGCGGCAGCGTGAGGATCGTCTCCCCGCGGGCGCCGATGGCTTCGGTCAACGCCTTGCTGTTGGCCGCTTTCGGTCTTAGCTGCAGCACCTCGCCGTGGCGGGCGGTAATGCGCTCCACCTCACCGAGGACAATAAGATCCATCAGCTCTTCCCAGTCCATGCGCAGCTGGCGCTCCTCTTCTTCGTCCGGACTCCACAGCAGCGGTGCGCCGACGCGCCGCGCCGCCAGAGGAATGGCGCGCTCTCCCTCCACAGGGATCCACAGGACTCGCTGCAGCTTATGCCGCACATGGCTGCTCTCCCAGGTGACGCCGCTATTGCCAGTTAACGGGGCGACGCAGACAAAAGTGGTCTCCAGCGGACGGCCCCGGCTGTCGATAGGGATCGTTTTGAGCTCCACCCCCAGCGCGGCGAAATCCTGCTCGGGTTTACTGCCCGCGCTGGCCCCCAGCCACAGCTCCAGCAGGATGCCCGTCCAGCCTTTATCACGTTTCAGATCGCGGGGAATGGGGATCCCGGCCAGCGCCGCCAGCTCACCCAGCGTATAGCCGGCCAGCTGGCGGGCCTGGGCCAACAGCTGTTCCTGACTTTGCGGCGGAGAAGAGAGCGGAGCGATAGCGGGCATAGGGCGACACCTTTGGTTAAAAAATGAGCGCTAATTTTGCGCGTTGTGGATAGAGTCTATCGTTTTCTGAGTAACTATACCAATCCCATGATTTATATGATTTTTTAAGGTCATTACGCGGCAGGTGAAAACCATGAAAACAGGTTTTCCAGAACTGGTCACTGACAATAAACAGGATCTTACACCATGTTATCCACAGAAAAGTGGGATAACTGGGGAAAAGCCCCACTACTGGTTCGATTTACAGCCTTGACGTGCGACGAAAATCGAATTTTTAGAGAAAATATGCCCGCGACCTGCGCGTAATCTGTGGATAAAATCGACATTGTTCGATCTTTCATCAGTCGGCGGATCGCATGTGTGATGATCGTCACGTTATGCTGTAATAAGTGAAAGGAGTATATTCTAACTTAATGAATATGCTATCATTATTATAAGGTGCTAGCAGTGCGATGTTCAGATTGCTCCGGGTTTTCCCGGGTTAATTCCGTACTTCTTCACAACTCTATCCACAGAAAAAGTGAATAAAATCGGACGTCGGGCGCTTTCGCTGTTTATAACTCTGGCAATTACTGTGAGTTATTCAAATGTTATCCGTTCTCAGTGTGCGAACAGAGTGGTTTACCGTTTCCGACGAGTGTGAAACAATCATTCACATTGAAGCTTATCTTGAGGTAGTCCGGTGATTGATGACGATGGCTACCGCCCAAATGTCGGTATTGTAATCTGTAATCGTCAGGGCCAGGTCATGTGGGCCCGACGCTATGGTCAGCACTCGTGGCAGTTCCCGCAAGGGGGCATAAATCCAGGAGAATCCGCAGAGCAGGCGATGTATCGGGAATTGTTTGAAGAGGTCGGGTTAAGCCGTAAAGATGTGCGGATCCTTGCCTCAACCCGTAACTGGCTGCGTTACAAGTTGCCTAAACGTTTGGTGCGTTGGGACACAAAGCCGGTTTGTATCGGCCAGAAACAAAAGTGGTTTCTTTTGCAGTTGATCGGTAACGACGCGGACATCAATATGCAAACCAGCAGCACACCTGAATTTGATGGCTGGCGCTGGGTGAGTTACTGGTACCCGGTGCGTCAGGTGGTGTCGTTCAAACGCGACGTCTACCGCCGGGTGATGAAAGAGTTCGCCAGCGTCACTATGTCGCTGGCGGAGAGCGCACCTAAGCCGCAAAGCGCGCCTGCTTATCGACGTAAAAGAGGTTAAGCCACGCACATTATGCTCACTCGGTTGCGAGAAATAGTCGAGAAGGTCGCGAGTGCGCCGCGTTTAAACGAGGCGCTGGATATTCTGGTGACGGATGTCTGCCAGGCGATGGAGACGGAAGTCTGCTCGGTTTACCTGGCTGACAATGATCGACGCTGCTATTACCTGATGGCTACCCGCGGGTTAAAAAAACCTCGCGGGCGCACCGTTGCGCTGGCGTTCGATGAAGGCCTGGTGGGGCTGGTTGGCCGCCTGGCGGAGCCCATCAACCTCGCCGATGCGCAAAAACACCCCAGCTTCAAGTATATTCCCGCCGTCAAAGAGGACCGCTTCCGCGCCTTCCTTGGCGTGCCGATCATCCAGCGCCGCCAGCTGTTGGGCGTGCTGGTGGTCCAGCAGCGTGAGCTGCGCCAGTTTGATGAAAGCGAAGAGTCTTTCCTCGTCACTCTCGCCACCCAGATGGCGGCGATCCTCTCCCAGTCCCAGCTGAACGCCCTGTTCGGTCAGTATCGTCAGACGCGCATTCGCGCTCTGCCGGCCTCTTCCGGGGTGGCGATCGCCGAGGGCTGGATGGACGTCAGCCTGCCGCTGATGGAGCAGGTGTATGAAGCCTCGACGCTGGACACCGCCTCGGAACGTGAACGCCTGACCGGCGCGCTGGAAGAAGCGGCCAACGAGTTTCGTCGCTACAGCAAACGCTACGCCGCCGGCGCGCAAAAAGAGACGGCGGCGATCTTCGATCTCTACTCGCACCTGCTCTCCGACGCCCGCCTGCGTCGCGAGCTCTTTGCCGAAGTCGACAAAGGCGCCGTCGCCGAGTGGGCGGTCAAAAAGATCATCGAGAAGTTCGCCGAACAGTTTGCCGCGCTGAGCGACGGCTATCTAAAAGAGCGGGCCGGCGACCTGCGCACGCTGGGTCAGCGTCTGCTGTTCCATCTCGACGACAGTATTCAGGGACCTAACACCTGGCCGGCGCGCATTATCCTCGTGGCGGACGAGCTGTCGGCCACCACCCTCGCCGAGGTGCCGCAGGATCGTCTGGCCGGCGTGGTGGTGCGCGATGGCGCTGCCAACTCCCATGCCGCCATTATGGTGCGGGCCCTTGGCATCCCAACGGTGATGGGCGCCGATATTCAGCCCTCGCTGCTGCATGGCCATACGCTGATTGTCGATGGCTATCGCGGCGAGCTGCTGGTGGATCCTGAACCTGTTCTGTTGCAGGAATATCAGCGGCTTATCAGCGAAGAGAACGAGCTCAGCCGCCTGGCGGAGGACGATCTCCAGCGCGCATCGGAGCTGAAAAGCGGCGAACGGGTGAAAGTCATGCTCAACGCCGGCTTAAGCCCGGAGCACGAAGAGAAGCTCGGCAGCTTTGTTGACGGTATTGGTCTGTACCGTACCGAAATTCCTTTTATGCTGCAGAGCGGCTTCCCCTCAGAAGAGGAGCAGGTCGCCCAGTATCAGGGCATGCTGCAGATGTTTAACAGCAAACCGGTGACCCTGCGTACTCTTGACATCGGCGCGGATAAACAGCTGCCGTACATGCCGATCAGTGAAGAGAACCCGTGCCTTGGCTGGCGCGGGATCCGCATCACCCTCGATCAGCCGGAGATCTTTTTGATCCAGGTGCGGGCGATGCTGCGCGCCAACGCCGCCACCGGCAACCTCAGCATTTTGCTGCCGATGGTGACCAGTCTGGAAGAGGTCGATGAGGCCCGTCGGCTGATCGACCGCGCCAGCCGGGAAGTGGAAGAGATGATCGGCTACGCCATCCCGCGTCCGCGTCTGGGGGTGATGCTGGAGGTGCCGTCGATGGTCTTTATGCTGCCGCAGCTGGCCAGCCGGATCGATTTTATCTCGGTAGGCACGAACGACCTGACCCAGTACCTGCTGGCCGTCGACCGTAACAATACCCGGGTCGCCAGCATGTATGACAGCCTGCATCCTGCGGTATTGCGGGCGCTGGCGATGATCGCCCATGACGCGGAGCGCTTTGGCATCGATCTGCGACTGTGCGGCGAGATGGCAGGCGACCCGATGTGCGTGACGATCCTCATCGGTCTCGGTTATCGCCATCTGTCGATGAACGGCCGCTCGGTGGCGAGGGTGAAATATCTGCTGCGCCGCATCGATATCGAAGAGGCGCAGGAGCTGTCGCGTCGCAGCCTCGAAGCCCAGATGACCGCCGAGGTGCGCCATCAGGTGGCGGCCTTTATGGAGCGGCGCGGTCTCGGCGGCCTGATCCGCGGCGGGCGGTAGCGGTAGCCCGGGTGAGGCGTAAGCCGTAACCCGGGAATCCTCTGTTCGCACCCTCCGGCAAAATAGGATACCACCGGGAAAACGGCATTCTGTTAGCATCCGTATACATATCTTTTACACGCCGGCGCGGATCGCACACCTGGCTTATGCTATGATTCGCCTCCTTCGGCGTGCCCGTTTTAATCGGGCATGGATCATCACCGCTGTCCACTTTC
This sequence comes from Klebsiella sp. JB_Kp004, assembly GCF_040065795.1. NCBI lineage: Bacteria > Pseudomonadati > Pseudomonadota > Gammaproteobacteria > Enterobacterales > Enterobacteriaceae > Klebsiella > Klebsiella sp. JB_Kp004. Next base: position 38,866 of record NZ_JBEAKW010000003.1, read on the forward strand.
GGCGGAATAACAAGTCTTTATGGTGACAGATGAATAGTGGCTACCTGCATTTTCCGGAGTTCGATCCGGTCATTTTTTCTCTAGGCCCGGTCTCCCTCCACTGGTACGGTTTAATGTACCTGGTGGGCTTTGTCTTTGCGATGTGGCTGGCCACCCGTCGGGCGAATCGTCCGGGCAGCGGCTGGACGAAAAATGAAGTGGAAAACCTGCTTTACGCGGGATTCCTCGGCGTCTTCCTGGGCGGCCGTATCGGCTACGTGCTGTTCTACAACCTGCCGGTCTTTCTTGCCGATCCGTTGTATCTGTTCCGCGTCTGGGACGGCGGCATGTCGTTCCACGGCGGCCTGATCGGCGTGATCCTGGTGATGATTATCTTCGCCAGACGCACCAAACGGACCTTCTTCCAGGTCTCCGATTTTATCGCGCCGCTGATCCCGTTTGGCCTTGGCGCCGGGCGTCTGGGCAACTTTATCAACGGCGAGCTGTGGGGCCGCGTGGACCCGAGCTTCCACTACACGATGATTTTCCCGGGCTCCCGTGCTGAAGACCTGGCGCTGCTGCCGACCCACCCGGAATGGCAATCGCTGTTTGATACCTATGGCGCGCTGCCGCGCCACGCGTCGCAGCTGTACGAGCTGGCGCTGGAAGGCGTGGTGCTGTTCCTGATCCTGAACCTGTTTATCCGTAAACCGCGCCCGACCGGTTCCGTTTCCGGCCTGTTCCTGATTGGCTACGGCCTGTTCCGCATTATCGTGGAATTCTTCCGCCAGCCCGACGCCCAGTTCACCGGCGGCTGGGTGCAGTACATCAGCATGGGGCAGATTCTTTCGATCCCGATGGTGCTTGCGGGTATCATCATGATGGTTTGGGCTTACCGCCACCGTCCGCAGCAACTGAATTCTTGAGGAACCATGAAACAGTATCTTGATTTGATGCAGAAAGTGCTCGCCGAGGGCACGCCAAAAAATGACCGCACCGGCACTGGCACGATCTCTATTTTCGGCCATCAGATGCGTTTTAACCTGCAGGAAGGCTTCCCGCTGGTGACCACCAAGCGCTGTCATTTACGCTCCATCATCCATGAACTGCTGTGGTTCCTGCAGGGTGACACCAACATCGCCTATCTGCACGATAACAACGTCACCATCTGGGACGAGTGGGCAGATGAAAATGGCGACCTGGGACCGGTTTACGGCAAACAGTGGCGTTCCTGGCCTGCGCCGGACGGTCGTCATATCGACCAGATCAGCACGGTGATGGACCAGCTGAAAAACGACCCGGACTCCCGCCGGATCATCGTTTCGGCGTGGAACGTCGGCGAGCTGGATAAGATGGCCCTGGCGCCGTGCCATGCCTTCTTCCAGTTCTATGTCGCCGACGGCAAGCTCTCCTGCCAGCTGTATCAGCGCTCCTGCGACGTCTTCCTCGGCCTGCCGTTCAACATCGCCAGCTACGCGCTACTGGTGCATATGGTGGCGCAGCAGTGCGATCTGCAGGTCGGCGATTTCGTCTGGACCGGTGGCGATACCCATCTGTACAGCAACCATCTCGAGCAGACTCATCTGCAGCTGAGCCGCAAACCGCGTCCGCTGCCGAAGCTGGTCATCAAACGCAAGCCCGCGTCGATCTTCGACTACCGCTTTGAAGACTTCGAGATTGAAGGTTACGATCCGCACCCGGGAATCAAAGCGCCAGTGGCGATTTAACCCCCTCTGCAGATATGACCAACCGGCGTCCGATGACGCCGGTTTTTTTATGCCGTTTTCACCACCTGAATGAGTGGCAGCCCTCGTCGCCATTAGGATAGGAACGCTTCACCCCGCCCCCTGGCCACAGGCGGTTGTGGGCGGGAATGTTGGAAAGAGGCTCGCAAAAAAATGTTCTGCTGTTGATCATACAAACCTTTTTTGCGTGTCTGGCCGGGAAAGCTATTTTCCGTCGTCGCGCCAGGGCTAACCGCCGCGGCATACTCTGCGCCATGAACAGAGAACATGGCTATACCCTGATGGAAACCCTGGTGACGCTGACGTTAATGATGATCCTCAGCGTCGGCGGCCTGTACGGCTGGCAGCGCTGGCAGCAGCAGCAACGACTGTGGCAAACCGCCGTCCAGGTGCGGGATTTCCTGGTCTTCCTGCGCGATGACGCCAACGCCTACAACCGGGACCGCGTGCTTCGCGTCGGCCAGGATGAAGAGGGCTGGTGCCTGAGTGCGCAGGGGGAGGCGCCGGCGTGCGCCTCCGCGTCGACCTTAACGCTGCGCCCGCGCTGGCCGGGGATCTCGCTGGCAGGCGTCACGCCTGGCCTGGGATTCTACGGACTGCGCAGCACCGCCTGGGCAGGGAATCTGCGGCTGCAGAGCGAGGCCGGCAGCTGGAGCATTGTGATTTCACACTGGGGGCGGATTCGTTTATGCCGCAGCGACAGCGCGGGAGGGTGCCAGTGAGCCGCCGCGGGTTTTCCCTTGCGGAGGCGCTTATCGCCATGGCGATAGGCTCGCTGCTGCTGATTGGCGCCTGCCGCTTTCTACCCGCCCTGCAGCGCCATATTCTGCGCCAGGGCGAACAGCTGGCCCTGGAGAACGAACTGTGGCAGCGGGTGCATGCCGTGGGTAAACATCTGCAGCGCGCCGGATACTGCCGGGGAGAGTGCGGCGGAGCCGGACTGGAGCTTGCCGCCGACGGCGAGTGCCTGATTGTGCGCTGGGACGCGAACAGCAATGGGACATGGGAAACCTCCCCTGCGGCAGCGGCGGAGAGCACCGGCTTTCGCCTGCGCGACGGCGCGCTGGAGACTTTGCGCGGAGCCAGCGACTGCCGCGGCAGCGGATGGGAGAAAATCACCAATCCGGCCGCTATCGTGGTGACGCGCTTTGCGGCGCAGCGTCTGCTGACCGAGGGCTTCGCGCCGGAGCTGATCGTGACGCTGGCGGCGCGCTCTGCCCGGCAGGTGGGTCTGGCGGCCGAGGTGGAGCAGCGGGTGACGGGGTATAACCTGTGATCCGCCAGCGTGGAATGTCGTCGCTGCTGATGGTGCTCCTGTTGCTGACTCTCGGTAGCCTGCTGCTTGAGGGGCTTAACCTGCAGCAGCGGGCGCTGCTGGCGCAAACCGCCAGCGAAACGCAGGCGATCCGCGATACGGCTGTGGCCCATTCGGCGCTACAGTGGGGAAAACAGCAGGCCTGGTCGACACAGGCGCCGCTGGCCTGCCGCGAGCAGGCGCAGCAGGGCTGGCGCGCCTGTCTGCGCATCTTCGACGACGGTTCGCTGCTGCTCAGCAGCGCCAGCGGCGAGGTGCAGGTCTGGCAGTCCGGCGAGGTGCGCGGCGGGCAGGTGCGTTTCTCCGCCCATGGCTGGAGCGATTTTTGCCCGCTCAGGGAGGTGAGCTTATGTCAAATGCCATGAAGCGCCAGCGGGGTTTTAGCCTGCCGGAAACCGTGCTGGCGATGGCGCTGATGGTGCTGACGGTCGCCGCGCTGGGCGGCTATCAGCGCGGAATGGCGCAAGGGGTCCACCAGCTGAACCAGACGCGTCAGCTATGGCGCGACGCCTGGCGCTATAGCCAGCTCTCCGCGCCGCCTCCGCCGGCAGGCGAGCAGGTAAGCCGTATGCAGACATCGACGCAAAGATGTGTCAGCATCACGGTAACGATCAGTATGCCCGTTGCAAAGCGGGCGCAGATGACCCGGCTGCATTGCCCGGTCAGCCAGTAGTCAGGAGCAATTATGTTAAGGGTATACCACTCAAACCGGCTGGATGTTCTCGAGGCGTTGATGGAGTTTATCGTCGAGCGCCAGCGGCTGGATGACCCTTTTCAGGCTGAAATGGTGCTGGTGCAGAGTACCGGTATGGCGCAGTGGCTGCAGATGACCCTGGCCTCGCGCTTCGGAATTGCCGCCAACATCGAGTTTCCGCTGCCGGCGAGCTTTATCTGGGATATGTTCGTGCGCGTCCTGAAAGATATCCCTGGCGAAAGCGCCTTCAGCAAGCAGAGCATGAGCTGGAAGCTGATGACTCTCCTGCCGCAGCACCTGGAAGAAGACGATTTTATCCTGCTGCGCCAGTATCTGAGCGATGACGGCGACAAACGCAAGCTGTTTCAGCTGGCCGCCCGGGTAGCGGACCTCTATGACCAGTATCTGGTCTATCGCCCGGAATGGCTGATGCGCTGGGAGGCCGACCAGCGGGTTGACGGCCTCGGCGACGCCCAGCAGTGGCAGGCGCCGCTGTGGAAAGCGCTGGTGCGCTATACCGCCGAGCTCGGTCAGCCGCAGTGGCACCGCGCCAATCTCTATCAGCGCTTTATCAGCGCCCTGGAAAAGGCGGATGAACCGCCCGCCGGGCTGCCGTCGCGCGTCTTTATTTGTGGAATTTCCGCGCTGCCGCCGGTCTACCTGCAGGCGCTGCAGGCGCTGGGTAAGCATGTCGATGTCTATGTGCTGTTCACCAACCCCTGCCGCTACTACTGGGGAGATATTAAAGATCCGGCGTTTCTGGCGAAGCTACTGTCGCGTCAGCGACGCCATCACCGCGAGGCGCGCGCGCTGCCCCTGTTCCGCGACGCCGGGCAGGCGCCAGGGCTGTTTAATGACGCCGGGGAGCAGGATGTCGGCAACCCGCTGCTCGCCTCCTGGGGCAAGCTGGGACGCGACTATATCTACCTGCTGGCGGGGCTGGAGCGCTATGAGGAGCTGGACGCCTTTGTCGATATCGTTCCTGATAACCTGTTGCATAACCTGCAGTCGGATATCCTCGAACTGCGCAACGCGGCGGTGGCCGGGCAGAGCGCAGAGGCGTTCGCTCACAGTCGCGACAAACGTCCGCTGGCGCAGGATGACCGCAGCCTGAGCATTCACGTCTGCCACAGTCCGCAGCGTGAGGTGGAGGTTCTGCACGATCGGCTGCTGGCGATGCTGGAGGCGGATCCGACGCTCACGCCGCGGGATATCATCGTCATGGTGGCGGATATCGATAGCTACAGCCCCTATATACAGGCGGTGTTTGGCGCCGCCAGCGGCGACCGCTGGCTGCCGTGGGCGATCTCCGACCGCCGCGCCCGGGAGTCGCACCCTGTGCTGCAGGCGTTTATCACGCTGCTCTCGCTGCCCGACAGCCGCTTCGCCAGCGAAGATGTGCTGGCGCTGCTGGACGTGCCGGTGCTGGCGGCGCGCTTTAACATCAACGAAGAGGGGCTGCGCTACCTGCGCCAGTGGGTCAACGAGTCCGGGGTCCGCTGGGGAATGGATGACGACAACGTCCGTGAGCTTGACCTGCCGGCGACCGGCCAGCACACCTGGCGGTTCGGCCTTACCCGCATGCTGCTGGGCTACGCGATGGACAGCCGGGAGGGCGAATGGCAGTCGGTGCTGCCCTATGACGAATCCAGTGGTTTGATCGCCGAACTGGTGGGTAACCTCGCATCGCTGCTGATGCAGCTTAACCTCTGGCGACGCGGTCTCGCCCAGCAGCGGCCGCTGGCGGAGTGGCTGCCGGTCTGTCGCGATCTGCTGAATGACTTTTTCCTGCCGGACAGCGAGACCGAAGCGGCGCTGGCGCTGATTGAGCAGCAGTGGCTGGCGGTGATTGATAGCGGTCTGGAAGCGCAGTATGGCGACCAGGTGCCGTTGACGCTGCTGCGCGATGAGCTGGCCCAGCGCCTCGATCAACAACGGATCAGCCAGCGCTTTCTCGCCGGCCCGGTCAACATCTGCACCCTGATGCCGATGCGCTCTATTCCTTTCAAAGTGGTTTGCCTGCTGGGGATGAACGATGGGGTTTATCCGCGACCGCTGCCGCCGCTGGGCTTTGATTTAATGAGCCAGAAGCCGCAGCGCGGCGACCGCAGCCGGCGCGACGATGACCGCTACCTGTTCCTTGAGGCGCTGATGTCCGCCGAACAGACGCTGTATATCAGCTACATCGGCCGTTCTATCCAGGACAACAGCGAGCGCTTTCCCTCGGTGCTGGTGCAGGAGCTGGTGGATTACATCGGCCAGAGCCACTGTCTCGCCGGCGACGAGGAGCTTGATTGCGACACCAGCGAGGCGCGGGTTAAAGCCCACATCACTCACCTGCATACCCGCATGCCGTTCGACATCGCCAATTTCCAGGAGGACGAGAACAAGAGCTACGCCCGGGAATGGCTGGCTGCCGCCGGCCAGCAGGGTGAGGCGCATAGCGACTTCATTCAACCGCTTACCCCGCCGCCGATAGACAGCCTGCCGTTCGAGCAGCTCCTGCGCTTCTGGCAGCACCCGGTTCGCGCGTTCTTTCAGCAGCGTCTGCGGGTCAATTTCCGTGCGGAAGAGGATGATATTCCCGATGACGAGCCCTTCACCCTGGAAGGGCTGAGCCGTTATCAACTGAACCAGCAACTGCTCAATACCCTTATCGAGGAACAGGACGCCTCGGCCATGTTCCGCCGCTTCCGCGCCGCCGGCGAGCTGCCGTATGGCGCCTTTGGCGAGCTGGTGTGGGAGACGCAGCGTCTGGAGATGCAGGCTCTGGCCGAGCGGGTGAAAGCCGAGCGCCAGCAGGCGCAGAGCATGGAGATCGATCTCCAGTGCGGCGGCGTAAATCTGACCGGCTGGCTGCAGCAGGTGCAGCCGGACGGGCTGCTGCGCTGGCGGCCTTCGCTGCTGAGCGTCTCCCAGGGGATGCAACTTTGGCTGGAACACCTTGTCTACTGTGCCAGCGGCGGCGCCGGCGAGAGCCGGCTGTTTGTGCGTAAAGAGGGAGAGTGGCGTTTTCCGCCGCTGGCGCCCGCCGAGGCGCAGGCGTACCTTAATGAGCTGGTGGATGGCTATTTGCTGGGGATGTCGCAGCCGCTGCTGCTGCTGCCGGAAAGCGGTGGCGCCTGGCTGAAAGCCTGTTATGACGCCGAAAAGGATGTCATCGTAATGGACGAAGAGACGCAGCAGAAAGCGCGGAGCAAATTCCTGCAGACCTACGAAGGTAACATGGTGGTCAGCGGGGAAGGCGCCGATATCTGGTATCAACGCCTGTGGCGTTCGCTGGAGCCGGCGCGTTACGAAGAAATCATTGCCCAGACGCAGCGTTATCTGTTACCGCTATATCGTTACCATCAGTCCACACAAATTTAAATAGTATAAAAATTGCGCAGTGAATGGCGGTTCATTTATTATGCGCAACGTATCACGGACTGATGGACATAAAAGGCTGCACGCCGTGCAGCGCAAGTTTGTTAATGATGAGGTTCGTGAATGCCCCGCAGTTTATGGTTCAAGGTTTTTGTAGTGCTGGCCGCCCTCTGGGCGCCGTTGAGTCAAGCCGACACCGGATGGCAGCCTGTTCAGGAGACGATCCGCAAAAGCGAAAAAGATACGCGTCAGTATCAGGCGATCCGTCTTGATAACGACATGGTCGTGCTGCTGGTTTCCGATCCGCAGGCGGTGAAATCGCTGTCGGCGCTGGTGGTGCCGGTGGGATCCCTGCAGGATCCGGCCGATCATCAGGGGCTGGCGCATTTTCTGGAACATATGACGCTGATGGGGTCGCAAAAATATCCCCAGCCTGACAGCCTTGCAGAGTTTCTTAAGCTGCACGGCGGCAGCCATAACGCCAGCACCGCGCCCTACCGCACCGCGTTCTATCTCGAAGTGGAGAATGATGCGCTGGACGGGGCCGTAGACCGGCTGGCCGACGCCATCGCCGCGCCGCTGCTGGATAAAAAATATGCCGACCGCGAACGTAACGCGGTCAACGCCGAGCTGACGATGGCCCGGACGCGAGACGGGATGCGCATGGCCCAGGTCAGCGCAGAAACCATTAACCCGGCTCACCCGGCGGCCCACTTCTCTGGCGGCAACCTCGAGACGCTCAGCGATAAGCCCGGCAACCCGGTTCTTGATGCGCTGCACACCTTCCGCGATAGCTGGTACTCCGCCAACCTGATGAAAGCGGTGATCTACAGCAACAAGCCGTTGCCGGAGCTGGCGCGCATGGCCGCTGACACCTTTGGCCGCGTGCCGAATCGTCACATCAGCAGGCCGGAAATAAGCGTCCCGGTGGTAACCGATGCGCAAAAAGGCATTATTATTCACTATGTGCCGGCGATGCCGCGTAAAGTGCTGCGCGTCGAGTTTCGCATCGACAACAACAGCGATCGTTTCCGCAGCAAAACGGATGAACTGGTCACTTACCTGATCGGCAACCGCAGCCCGGGGACGCTCTCCGACTGGCTGCAAAAGCAGGGACTGGCGGAAGGTATCCGCGCGGATTCTGACCCGGCGGTGAACGGCAACAGCGGCGTGCTGGCGATCTCTGCCACCCTCACCGATAAAGGCCTGGCGCACCGCGACGAAGTGACGGCGGCCATATTCAGCTACCTCAACCTCCTGCGTACCCAGGGCGTCGACAAACGTTACTTTGACGAGTTGGCGCATGTGTTGGCGCTGGATTTCCGCTATCCGTCGATCAACCGCGACATGGATTACGTGGAATGGCTGGCGGATACCATGATCCGGGTGCCGGTCGAGCATGCGCTGGACGTGGTCAACATTGCCGATCGCTACGACCCGCAGGCGATCAAAGACCGGCTGGCGATGATGACTCCGCAGAACGCGCGCATCTGGTATATTAGCCCGCAGGAACCGCATAACAAGACCGCTTATTTTGTCGATGCGCCGTATCAGGTGGATAAGATCGGCGAGCAGACGTTCGCTGACTGGCAGCAAAAAGCGCAGGCGATCAAGCTGCAGCTGCCGGCGCTCAACCCCTATATTCCGGATGATTTCACCCTCATCAAAAGCGATAAAGCCTGGCCGCACCCTCAGCTGATCCTCGATGAGCCGACCCTGCGGGTGGTTTATGCCCCGAGCCAGTATTTCGCCAGCGAGCCGAAGGCGGATATCTCCCTGGTGCTGCGTAATCCCCAGGCGATGGACAGCGCTCGCCGGCAGGTGATGTTTGCCCTCAACGATTATCTCGCCGGCATCGCCCTCGATCAGCTCAGTAACCAGGCGGCGGTCGGCGGCATTTCGTTCTCCACCGGCGCCAATAACGGGTTAATGGTCAATGCCAACGGCTACACCCAGCACCTGCCGGCGCTGTTCAGCGACCTGCTGCAGGGATACTTCAGCTATACGCCGACCGAGGAGCAGCTGGAGCAGGCCAAATCATGGTATGCGCAAATGATGGACTCCGCTGAGAAGGGCAAAGCCTACGATCAGGCGATAATGCCGATCCAGATGGTCTCCCAGGTACCGTATTTCCAGCGCGAAGTACGCCGGGCGCTGTTGCCTTCCATCACCTTGCAGGAAGTGCTCGACTACCGCGCCAACCTGAAAACCAAGGGGCGCCCTGAACTGATGGTGATCGGCAATATGTCCGCCGATGCCGCCACGACGCTGGCTCGCCAGATCCAGCAGCAGCTGGGCGCAGACGGCAACGAATGGTGCCGCAATAAAGACGTGGTGGTGAACCGGCAGCAGCTGGCGATCTTCAACAAAGCGGGCAACAGCACCGACTCCGCGCTGGCCGCGGTGTTTGCGCCGCCCAACGTGGATGAGTTCAGCAGCACCGCCGCCAGCACCCTGCTGGGACAGATTATTCAGCCGTGGTTCTACAACCAGCTGCGCACCGAAGAGCAGCTCGGCTACGCGGTCTTTGCCTTCCCGATGAACGTGGGGCGCCAGTGGGGTATGGGCTTCCTGCTGCAGAGTAGCGATAAGCAGCCGGCTTTCCTCTGGCAGCGGTTCCAGGCCTTCTTCCCCACCGCGGAGGCGAAGCTGCGGGCGATGAAGCCGGAAGAGTTTGCCCAGCTCCAGCAGGCGGTGATAAGCCAGATGCTGCAGGCGCCGCAGACGCTGGGCGAAGAGGCATCGAAACTGAGCAAAGATTTCGATCGCGGTAATATGCGTTTTGATTCACGTGATAAAGTAGTGGCTCAGATTAAACTGCTGACGCCGCAAAAACTTGCCGATTTCTTCCATCAGACGGTGGTGGATCCGCAGGGCATGACGATATTGTCCCAGATTTCCGGTAGCCAGAATGGCAAAGCGGACTACGCCCAGCCGGCAGGCGGCAAAGTGTGGGAAAACGTCAGCGCATTGCAGCAATCCTTACCCCTGATGCGAGAGAATGAATGACCGACACCGCTGAGTCTTTGGATCCCCTGCGCTTGCCCTTGAGGGGCGAGCGTCTGATAGAAGCCTCTGCGGGCACCGGAAAAACCTTTACCATCGCCGCGCTGTATCTGCGGCTGCTGCTGGGGCTGGGCGGCGAGGCCGCCTATCCCCGCGCCATCAGCGTTGAAGAGCTGCTGGTGGTGACCTTTACCGAGGCGGCGACCGAAGAGCTGCGCGGACGTATCCGCAGCAACATCCATGAACTGCGCATCGCCTGTATGCGCGGTGAATCCGACAACCCGCTCTACAGCGCGCTGCTGGCGGAGATCGCCGATAAAGACGATGCCGCGAAGACCCTGCTGTTGGCCGAGCGGCAGATGGACGAGGCGGCGGTGTTCACCATCCACGGTTTTTGCCAGCGGATGCTGAGCCTTAACGCCTTCGAGTCGGGCATGCTGTTCGAGCAGCAGCTGATCGAGGATGAATCCCGCCTGCGCTATCAGGCCTGCGCCGACTTCTGGCGCCGTCACTGTTATCCACTGACCCGCGATATCGCGGCGGTGATCCATGACGTCTGGAAAGGGCCGCGCGACCTGCTGAAGTCCCTTGACCGCTGGCTGCAGGGCGAAGCGCCGCAGCTCAAGTCGCCGCCAGCCGCCGACGAGACGCTGGCCGAACGCCATCAGCAAATCATCGGCCGCATTGACTCGCTCAAGCAGCAGTGGCGCGAGCAGGTGGGGGAGATCGAAGGCGTGCTTGAAGATTCCGGCCTTGACCGGCGGAAGTTCAATCGCGGCAACCAGGGCAAATGGCTTGAGAAAGTGACCGCCTGGGCGCAGGAAGAGACGCTGAGCTATCAGTTGCCCGACGCGCTGGAGAAATTTGCCCAGTCGTTTCTGCTTGAGCGTACCAAAGCCGGTGGCGAACCGCCCGTGCATCCTCTGTTTAGCGCCGTCGAATCGCTGCTGGCCTCGTCGCTGACGCTCACCGATCTGGTGCTGGCGAGAGCGATGGTCGAGATCCGTGATGCGGTCGCGCGCGAAAAGCGCCGCCGCGGCGAGTTGGGGTTTGACGACATGCTCAGCCGGCTTGATGAGGCGCTGCGCGGCGACAGCGGCGAGGCGCTGGCCAGCGCCATTCGCCAGCGTTTTCCGGTGGCGATGATCGATGAGTTTCAGGATACCGACCCCCAGCAGTACCGGATTTTCCGCCGTATCTGGCGCCAGCGTCCGGAGACGGCGCTGCTACTGATCGGCGATCCGAAGCAGGCCATCTACGCCTTTCGCGGCGCCGATATCTTTACCTATATGAAAGCGCGCGGCGACGTTGCCGCGCACTACACGCTTGACACCAACTGGCGCTCCTCCCCTGGCATGGTGGGTAGCGTCAACCGGCTGTTCAGCCTCAGCGATAACCCCTTCATGTTTCGCGAGATACCGTTCCTGCCGGTGAAGTCGGCGGCGAAGAACCAGGGGCTGCGCTTTACCGTTGACGCGGCGGATGTCCCAGCGATGAACGTCTGGCTGATGCCCGGCGACACCGTTGGCGCCGGCGATTATCAGACGTTTATGGCCCAGCTCTGCGCCACGCAGATCCGCGACTGGCTGAGCGCCGGTCAGCAGGGGCGCGCACGGCTGTGGCGTGGGGAAACTTCGCGCCCGGTGCAGGCTTCGGATATTACCGTGCTGGTGCGCAACCGGCTGGAGGCGGCGCAGGTGCGTGAAGCGCTCCAGACGCTGGGCATCCCCTCGGTCTACCTCTCCAACCGCGACAGCGTTTTTGAGACGCTGGAGGCCCAGGAGCTGCTCTGGCTGTTGCAGGCGGTGTTGTCCCCGGAGCGGGAAAATACCCTGCGCAGCGCGTTGGCGACCTCAATGTTTGGCCTGACCGCGCTGGATATTGAAAACCTCAACCAGGATGAGCAGGCGTGGGACGCGCTGGTGGAGGAGTTCAGCGAATACCGCCAGATCTGGCGTCAGCGCGGGGTGATGCCGATGCTGCGGGCGCTGATGACGGCCCGGCACATCGCCGAGAACCTGCTGGCGACCCGGGGCGGCGAGCGGCGCTTAACCGACATACTGCACATCAGCGAATTGCTGCAGGAGGCGGCCAGCCAGCTGGAAAGCGAGCATGCCCTGGTGCGCTGGCTGACGCAGCATATCGCCGAGCCGGACAGCAACGCCGCCAGCCAGCAGATGCGTCTCGAAAGCGATAAACACCTCGTGCAAATCGTCACTATTCACAAGTCAAAAGGACTGGAATATCCCCTGGTCTGGCTGCCGTTTATCGCCCGGTTTCGCAAACAAGACCAGGCGTTCTATCACGATCGCGAGACGTTCGCGGCGGTACTGGATCTGGGCCAGGATGAGGCCAGCCTCGAGCTGGCGGAGGCGGAACGGCTGGCGGAAGATCTGCGCCTGCTGTACGTCGCCCTGACCCGCGCGGTCTGGCACTGCAGCCTTGGCGTGGCGCCCCTCAGCAGTCGAAAGTCCGGCAACAGCGATTTTCATCTGAGCGCCCTCGGGCGGCTGCTGCAGGCGGGCGAAGCCATGGATGCCGCCGGGCTGGCCGCGCGCTTAGCGGACTTCTGCCATGGCGATATTGCATTACAGAGACCTGGCGAGCTGGATTTGACCCCGTGGCAGGCGCCGGCGGCGAGCATTCCCCCGCTGTCGGCGCGCGAGCTGCAGCGCCGCATCGCCGACGACTGGCGGGTGACCAGCTATTCCGGGCTGCAGCAGCATGGTTTCAGCGGCGGACAGGATCTGCTGCCGCGTCTGGATGTCGATGCCGCCGGCGTCGGCGAAGTCGTGGAAGATCCGCAGCTGACCCCCCACCAGTTTCCGCGCGGCGCCGCGCCGGGAACCTTCCTGCACAGTCTGTTTGAGGAGCTGGACTTTACCCAGCCGGTACCGGACGGGTGGATGGCGGAGAAACTACAGCTGAGCGGGTTTGACGCGCAGTGGGCGCCGGTGCTGACCGACTGGCTGGGGGGCGTGCTGCAGACCCGTCTGCCGGGGCCGGATATCGCGCTCAATCGCCTTGCGGCGCGGGATAAACAGGTGGAGATGGCATTTTACCTGCCCATCGCCCAGCTGCTGACGGCGGAGCGCCTTGACGCGCTTATCCGCCAGTACGATCCCCTTTCCGCCGACACGCCGCCGCTGGATTTCCGCAAGGTGCGCGGCATGCTGAAAGGCTTTATCGATCTGGTCTTCCGCCACGAAGGCCGCTATTACCTGCTGGATTACAAATCGAACTGGCTGGGGGAAGATCGCGAGGCCTATACCCGGCCCGCGATGGAGCAGGCGATGCGGGCTCACCGCTACGATCTGCAGTATCAGCTGTACAGCCTGGCGCTCCACCGCTATCTGCGCCACCGGCTGGCCGATTACGACTATGACCGCCACTTCGGCGGCGTGATTTATCTCTTCCTGCGCGGCATGGACGGGCAGGAGGGGGGGCAGGGGATCTTCACCACCCGGCCGGTGCGACCGCTGATTGACGGTCTGGATCAGCTTTTTGCCGGAGAAACTCAGGAGGAGGCCTCATGACTTTCGAACAACTACTGCTGGCGGCGGTGGAGCAGCGTCTGCTGCGGCCGCTGGACGTCCAGTTTGCCCTGATGGTGGCGCAAAACGACCCGCCGGCGGTCAAGCTGGCGGCGGCCTTGCTGAGCCGGGACGCCGGCGAGGGGCACGTATGCCTGCCGCTCTCGCGGCTGAGCGGCGACGAGGCGCTCGGCGGGAAAGCGGGGGAAATCCGCGATCGGCTGCTGGCCGAAGCCGGCGCGCCGGAAGACTGGCCCGGGCTACTGCTCGCTTCGTCGGCGGTGAGCTGCGGCGATGCCCCGGCGCCGATGATCTTATGCGGCGACCGGCTCTATCTGAACCGGATGTGGCGCAACGAGCTGACCGTTGCCCGCTTCTTCAACGAAGCCAACCGGGTGCTGGAGATGGATGAGGCCCGGCTGGCGTCAACCCTGAACGCTCTGTTCCCTGGCACCGGCGAAACCGACTGGCAAAAAGTGGCCGCGGCGGTGGCGCTGACCCGCCGCATCTCGGTGATCTCCGGCGGTCCCGGGACCGGGAAGACCACCACCGTGGCCAAACTTCTGGCGGCGCTAATCCAGATTGAAGACAGTCCGCGCTGTCGTATTCGCCTGGCGGCGCCGACGGGGAAAGCGGCGGCGCGCCTGACCGAATCGCTGGGCGCGGCGTTGAGAAAACTGCCGCTGACCGACGCGCAGAAAGCGTTGATTCCCACCGAGGCCAGCACGCTGCATCGTCTGCTGGGCGCCCAGCCCGGCAGCCAGCGCATGCGCTATCACGCCGGCAACCCGCTGCATCTGGACGTGCTGGTGGTGGATGAAGCGTCGATGATCGACCTGCCGATGATGTCGCGGCTCATCGACGCGCTGCCGGCTCACGGGCGGGTGATTTTTCTCGGCGATCGCGACCAGCTGGCCTCCGTGGAAGCGGGGGCGGTGCTGGGGGATATCTGCGCCTGGGCGAGTTCGGGCTATACCGCCTCGCGGGCGCAGGAGCTGACCCGGCTGACCGGTTCGCCGGTACCGGCGGGCGAGGGGGCTATCGCTGGCGCGCTGAGAGATAGCTTGTGCCTGCTGCAAAAGAGCTATCGCTTCGGCAGTCACTCCGGCATTGGGAGCCTGGCGCGGGCGGTGAACGCTGGCGCGCGCGCGGAGGTGAAGGCCACGCTGCGCCAGCCGTTTGACGATATCGCGCTTCATCCCCTCAGCACGACCGAAGAGTACGAAGCCATGCTCGGCGCGGCACAGCAGGGCTATGAGCGCTACCTGCAGCTGCGCCGCGAGCGGGCGGAACCGCAGGCCATGCTGGCCGCCTTCAGCGAATTTCAGCTGCTGTGCGCGCTGCGTGAAGGGCCGTACGGCGTGAGCGGCGTCAATGAGCGGCTGGAGCAGCGGCTCAACCGTCAGCGGGCGATCGCCCTGCCGCGCCACTCCCGCTGGTATGACGGCCGGCCGATTATGATCGCGCGCAACGACAGCGCGCTGGGACTGTTTAATGGCGATATCGGGATAGCGCTGGAGCGCAACGGCGAGCTGAGGGTGTGGTTCCTGATGCCCGACGGCGCCATCAAGTCGGTGCAGCCGAGCCGCCTGCCGGAGCATGATACCGCCTGGGCGATGACCGTGCATAAATCGCAGGGATCGGAGTTCGACCATGCGGCGCTGATCCTGCCAGCGCGCAGCGTCCCGCTGGTGACGCGCGAACTGGTCTACACCGCGATCACCCGCGCGAAACAGCGGTTGTCGCTCTATGCCGACGAGCAGGTGCTCTCCCAGGCCATTGTGACGCGAACCGAGCGGCGAAGCGGCCTGACGGAGATCTTCGCCGGGCACAAAGCCCCCTGAGATGCCGCGTTTGGGCGACGGGTAGCGTGACGACGCACCTCGACGGCTGGGCGCATATAGGTGAGCCAGCGAGGTAAAGGGTCTACGCGAAAAGCAGAATTCTACCCGCGAGCCGCAGACAGCGTGCCGGCCAGGCGTAGCAGGGGACAGGCCCGGGGAGCGATAAACGCCGTTTTATCCCGGGCCGTTAGCAACAGCGAAGAAGGGCTTAAGCGAGGTCGGCCATCAGCACCTTCGACCGGCGCTGATAGTTATACATCCGCTTTTTACTCTCCGGCAGCAGATCGATATCCACCGGCGTGAAGCCGCGCTCCTGGAACCAGTGGATGCTGCGGGTGGTTAACACAAACAGCTTGCTCAGCCCCATCTGTCTGGCCTGGGCGGCAATACGCTCCAGCAGCACCTCTCCCCGCGACGAGCTCCGGTAATCCGGATGCACCGCCACGCAGGCCATTTCGCCGATCTTCTCTTCCGGGAAAGGATAGAGGGCGGCGCAGGCGATAGTGGTGTTATCGCGCTGAATAATAGTGAATTTGTCGATCTCCATCTCCAGCTGCTCGCGGGAGCGGCGCACCAGGATGCCCTGCTGTTCCAGCGGGCTTATCAGCTCGAGAATTCCGCCGATATCGTTGATGGTCGCCCGACGGATTTGCTCTGCGCTCTCCATGACGATCTGGGTGCCGATGCCGTCGCGTGAGAATAGCTCCTGCAGCAGCGCGCCATTTTCCTGATAGCTGATCAGGTGGCAGCGCCGCACGCCGCTGCGGCAGGCCTTCACGGCCCCGCGCAGGAAGCGCACGGTACCGGAGTTATAATCTTCGTCCGCTTCGAGCTCTTCGACGCGGGCCTGCGCTTCATTGGGGAACAGTTCGGAGACAATTTCCCCGGCCTGGTTGTAAACCCCTTGCGAAGAACAGAAGCCGATCATTTTCTCTGCTTTCAGCTTGATGGCCAACTGGGTGGCGATCTCTTCCGAAGTCAGGTTAAAGCTTTCGCCGGTGACCGACACCGCGACCGGCCCCATCAGCACAATGGCGCCGCTGTCGAGCTGGCGATGAATCGCCTCTTCGTCAATGCGGCGAATGCGGCCGCTGTGGCAATAATCAACGCCGTCATCAACGCCCAGCGGCTGGGCAATGATAAAGTTGCCGCTGACGACGTTGATATGGGCTCCCTGCAGCGGGGTGTTGTTGAGGCTCATCGACAGGCGGGCGGTGATCTCCAGCTGCAGCATCCCCGCCGCCTGCTTAACCAGCTCCAGCGTTTTGGCGTCAGTCACTCGCGTCTGCTTGTGATAGACCGGCTCGTGATGGTGCTCGGCGAGGTTAGCGTCAATCTGCGGGCGGGCGCCATAGACCACCACCAGGCGAATGCCCAGGCTATGCAATAACCCTATGTCATTGACAATATTTGAGAAATTTTCATGCTCAATGGCTTCGCCGCCCAGCATGATGACAAACGTTTTTCCCCGATGGGCATTAATATAGGGAACAGAATGGCGGAATCCTTCTACCAGTTCAGTGCGACGTTCCTTCACCATGACAAACCCTCAATGCATGATTATTCGTAATTATTGTATTTTTATTCTGTTTTGCCGTTAAACGCAAGCCCCAATTTGAGGCTAAGCCCTGAAAAACATGTGACCCGGCGCAGGGTGTCAATGAATGTTTACCCTTTTATAGATGACAGGTTATATGCCTTTCGTTAAAGTTTCTGGTCAATCTGTTTGTTTTGGGTATAAATGCGTTTTATTGCTTGGGAGTGGCATGTCGGGAAACAACTCTGGATTAAGCCGTCGCCGTCTGCTGCAGGGCGCGGGCGCCATGTGGTTAATGAGCGTGAGCCCCGTTGGGCTGGCCGCCGCCGCGCGGGTGGTTGCCGTTCGCGTCTGGCCAGCATCGACCTACACGCGCGTCACGGTGGAATCGAATCATGTGCTGAAATACCGGCAGTTTGCCCTCAGTAATCCGGAACGGGTGGTGGTGGATCTGGAAGGGGTTAATCTGAACTCGGTGCTGAAAGGCATGGGGGGGCAGATCCGCGATGACGATCCCTTTATTAAGTCCGCCCGCGTGGGCCAGTTTGATCCGCAAACCGTGCGCATGGTCTTCGAGCTCAAGCAGAACGTTAAGCCTCAGCTGTTTGCCCTTGCGCCGGTGGCCGGCTTTAAAGAGCGTCTGGTGATGGATCTTTACCCCGCCAACGCCACCGATGTGCAGGATCCGCTGCTGGCGCTGCTCGAGGATTACAACAAAGGCGATCTGCAGCGTCAGGTACCGCCGGCGCAAAGCGGGCCGCAGCCGGGCAAAGCCGGGCGCGATCGGCCGATTGTCATTATGCTCGATCCCGGCCACGGCGGCGAAGATTCGGGCGCCGTGGGCAAGTATCGCACCCGCGAGAAAGACGTGGTGCTGCAGATTGCCCGTCGCCTGCGGGCGCTGATCGACAAAGAAGGCAATATGAAGGCCTATATGACCCGCAACGAAGACGTGTTTATCCCGTTGAAGGTGCGTGTCGCCAAGGCGCAGAAGCAGCGCGCCGATCTGTTCGTATCGATTCACGCCGACGCCTTTACCAGCCGCCAGCCCAGCGGCTCCTCGGTGTTTGCGCTCTCCACCAAGGGAGCCACCAGTACCGCGGCAAAATATCTCGCCCAGACGCAGAACGCCTCGGATCTGATCGGTGGGGTCAGCAAGAGCGGCGATCGCTATGTCGACCACACCATGTTCGATATGGTGCAGTCCCTCACCATCGCCGACAGCCTCAAATTTGGTAAGGCGGTGCTGGAGAAAATGGGTAACATCAATAATCTGCACAAAAATCGGGTAGAGCAGGCGGGCTTTGCGGTGCTCAAGGCGCCCGATATCCCCTCCATTCTGGTGGAGACGGCGTTTATCAGTAACGTGGAAGAGGAGCGGAAGCTGAAAACGGCCAAATTCCAGCAGGAGGTGGCCGAGTCGATCCTTGCCGGGATTAAAGCGTACTTCGCCGACGGCGCGACGCTGGCCCGGCGTGGATAACCACACAGGAAAAGGATATGGCCTTACTGAAAAGCGCCCATGGCGGCAATATCCGCGAGGCCGCCGCCCTGCTGGGCATTGCCCCCAACGAGCTGCTGGATTTTAGCGCCAACATCAATCCGCTGGGAATGCCTGCCTCGCTCAGGCAGGCGATCGTCGATAACCTCGGCTGCGCCGAGCGCTATCCTGACGTCGAATATCAACAGCTGCACCAGGCGCTGGCGGCCCACCATCAGCTGCCGGCGGGGCATATCCTCGCCGGCAATGGCGAAACCGAATCGATCTTCACCCTCGCCCACGGCCTTAAGCCGAGGCGGGCAATGATCGTCATTCCTGGCTTCGCGGAGTACCGGCGGGCGCTGCAAACCGTGGATTGCGCGGTCGTGGAGTATGCCCTTCGGGAGTGCGATGGCTGGCAGCTGACCGACGCGATCCTCGATGCCCTCACCCCGGCGCTGGACTGCCTGTTTCTCTGCACGCCGAACAACCCCACCGGCCTGCTGCCAGAGCGGGGCCTGCTGGAAGCCATTGCCCGGCGTTGCCAGGCGCTGAACATCAGCCTGATCCTCGATGAGGCCTTCCTTGACTTTATCCCCGACCAGCCGGGGTTTATTCCCCTGCTGGCGCAGTATCCGCACGTCTGGGTTTTGCGCTCGCTCACTAAGTTTTATGCCATTCCGGGACTGCGTCTTGGCTACCTGCTCAATGCTGACGCGCAGGCGGTAGCCCGACTGCGCGAGCGACAAATGCCGTGGTCCATCAATGCGTATGCCGCGCTGGCCGGCGAGATCATCCTCCAGGACCGGGCGTATCAGCGGGCCACCTGGCAGTGGCTGCAGGAGGAGGGGGCGCGTTTCTACGCGCAGCTGCAGGAGATAGCCGGGCTGACCGTGTGGCCCGGGCGCGCCAACTACCTGTTCTTGCGCTGCGACAGACCAGAGCTTGACCTGCAATATGCCCTGTTGCGCCAGCATGTGCTGATCCGCAGCTGCGCGAATTACCCGGGGCTTGATAGCCGCTATTTCCGGGTGGCGATCCGCAGCGCCGGCGAAAACGACCAGCTGCTGGCGGCGCTGCGCCGGGCGCTGGCCTGAGCCCTATTGCAGGGTGACGCCCCCCGGGACCATCGCCAGCAAGTGCTGCAGCGGCCAGTGGGCGGCGATGTCGCTGTCTGCCAGCCGCCATTTTATAAAGTCGACGTCATGACGACGGCGGTCCAGCAGCAGGCCGACGACGCTGCCGCTGTGCGCCACGTTAAGGCCATAGAGCCCTGCGCTTTCCACCAGGTCCAGCAGCGCGTCAAACCCCGGCTTGGGCAACAGCCGCTGGCTGGCGATGGCGCTGATGGTCGCCGCTTCGCCCAGCAGCTGCGGGCTACCGCGCTGGCAGGCCTGCTGCACTTTCTCCCACGCAAGCTGCAGCCGGGAGGCGTTAGCCAGCAGACCCGGCTCGCGCGGCAGCTGGTGGTAGTCAGTGGTGCGCAGCGTCAGCGGGCTCTCCAGCACTAACAGGTCGAGCGCCGGCGGCGCAGGGCAGGCGATATGCGTGGCGGCGGTATTATGGTCGAACAACGTCAGCTGGCGGAACAGGGTGCTGTCGGTGGGCTCCAGCGCGACGCACAGGCGCGCCAGCGTCGGCTCATCCAGCGCGTGGCCCAGATGATGGGCGGTAGCCGCCGCGGTGGCGGCGATATCGGCGGTGCTGCTGGCCATCCCTTTGGCGACCGGGATCGTCGAGTGCAGGGTGATGCGGATCTGCTGACTCAGCGCCGCCGGGTAGCCCCAGTGGGCCAGCAGCTGGTCGACCATCGCCCGCGACAGTGGCCGCTCATCGTTTCGCGGCGTGCCGGTCTCGACCTCGACGGTGCTGTACCAGTCCACCGGGCAGGAGACCAGCTTCTCGCTGCCGAGGATCCAGCCCTGGATAAGTTCTCCGCACGAGGCGGGACATTGTGCAACGGCCACGTTTTCACCTTTCCGCTTACCTTCGCCAGGGCGCATAGTGGCACGGCGATTCGCCGGTTACCATGATTCTCCGCAAGGGGAGAGGCGCCGTTTATACCGACACCGCCAGCTCGCGCGCCTGCGGCAGCGCCAGGCGCATCACATCGCGGGCAATCATCAGCTCTTCATTGGTATTGATGACCGCTACTTTGACCATCGCATTTTCGGCCTGAATAAAGGTAGCGTTGTGCTGGTTTTTCTCTTCATCGACCGAGAGCCCGAGGAAATTCAGGTTATGGCAGATGGCGCTCCTGGCGCGGGCGGAGTTTTCGCCGATGCCGCCGGTAAAGATCAGCGCGTCCAGGCCGCCCATCTGCATAATATAACTGCCGATGGTGGCGCGAATGCGCTCGGCAAACAGCGAGAGCGCCAGGGCTGCCTGACGATTACCGCTGTCCGCCGCCTGCTCGACATCGCGATAATCGTGCGATATGCCGGAAACCCCCAGCAGGCCGGACTCGTTATTCAGCAGCTGATTAAGCTGCTCCGGCGTTTTTCCCTCATGCAGCGCCAGCCACGGTAGAATCGACGGATCGATATCGCCGCTGCGGGTGCCCATCATCACGCCGGACTGCGGCGTAAAGCCCATTGACGTGTTAACCGAGCGCCCGCCTTTGATTGCGCAAACGCTGCTGCCGTTGCCGAGATGGCAGCTCACTACGCGCAGAGCGCTCAACGGTACGCCCAGCTTTTCCGCCAGCGTCGCGCTAACGTACTTGTGGCTGGTGCCGTGGAAGCCGTAACGGCGAATGCCCAACTCGCTGTAGTAGCGCCAGGGCAGCGGATAGATAAACGCGCGCTCGTCCAGCGTCTGGTGAAAAGCAGTATCAAACACCGCCACTGACGGCGCGTCGGGCAGCAGCTGGCGGAAAACGTTAATGCCCAGCGCGTTGACCGGATTATGCAGCGGGGCCAGCTCCGCCAGGCGCTCGATTTCCGCTAAGGTCTCATCGGTCACCGGCGTCGAATCTTTAAAGCGCTCCCCGCCGTGCGCCACGCGGTGGCCGACGCCATCGATATCCTGCAAACTCTGGATAATCCGATGGTCGAGGAGCTTTTCCAGCAGCAGGGTGACGGCTTCACGGTGATCGGCTACGGGCGCCGTTTCCTGCCATTTTTGCGCCGGCGTTTTGAGGGTCACCTGGGCGTTTGCCATGCCGATACGCTCGATCAATCCCTGGCAGAGCATATCGCCCTGAGGCATCTCCAGCAGCTGGAATTTTAACGATGAACTGCCGGCATTAATGGCCATTATTTTGTAAGACATAAAGGTTCCTTCGAATTCAGAAAATCCAGCACGGCATCAAGACCCAGATTATTCAGCGCGCTGGTGATAAAAATCTGCTGGGCGCCAGCCTGCCTGAGCCACTCGCCGATTAGCGATATCCGCTGCGCATCGGCAAGGTCGGCTTTAGTGACCAGACCAATCGTCGGGCGGTTCATCGGAGCGGTAAAACCCGGAGAAAACGGCGACCACTGGGCGTCGGCGTTCAGCACCAGAGCGATAACGTCGGCCTCGCAGGCGCTGGTCAACAGAGCGCTATAAAGGCAGCGGTTCTCCAGATATTCGCCCGGCGTGTCGATGGCCATCGGCGACCATTCAATCGCTTGGGTTTTCTTATAATGGAGCGTTTCGCCGTGCAGGCCCTGGGTCAGCGAGGTTTTGCCGCACTGGCTGGGGCCGATCAACATCAGACGTTTCATCGCGCTACGTCCGGGTTATTGAGCAGGTAGTAAACTGCATCATCTCGCCCAGGGTGCGCGTCACCTGCCTGAGGGCGTACTCGACGGCGGAAACGTCGCCGGTCAGCACCACGGCGCCGGTAAAGCGGTCAAGAAAACCGATCTCCACCGCGCCGGATTTGGTGGCGATATCGCAGGCGATAATCGACGCTTCGCTGGGCGTAATGGTGAGGATGCCGATGGCGGACACCGCATCCTGCAGGCCGAGTTTCTTAAAGAGATCTTTCCCGGGATTGGCAATCAGGTGCGCGAGGGTCACCTGTTTCCCGGGAACGTATTCCTGAATCATGCGATCCGTTGTTGGCTGTCTTTCCATTATCCCTCCACCATCTGTCGCCACATGGCTTCATGCGGTCGCGGGATCACCGAACGATAAACCAGCAGCCCTTTTTCACCCGCGCTTTCGCTGGCTACCGTAACCGCGTTGTTGACGTCGGAAACGTCGCCCGCCACCACCATGTAGCATTTACCGCCGATGCCGAAGGCCATATGCACCCGTACCAGGGTGACGTTGGAGCCTTTCACCGCCCGGTCCGCGGCGCTGATGCAGGCCGCAACGCTCCAGGTTTCAACGATGCCGACCGCCTGGCGTTGGTCTACGCTGTTCAGGCCGCTGATGGCCGGGAGTACGCTGGGATGGATATTCGCCAGCACCAGGCTGTCGACGAGCATTTCGCCGGCCTGCGAAGTGCCGGTTTCAATGGCCTGCTGGATGGCGCCGATATCCCCACCGAGCATCAGTAAAAACTTACCCGGGCAGATAGTTTTGCTGACCAGCAGATTGACGTTGGCGCTTTTCAGCATCGCATCGCCGAGTTCCATTCCTTTGGCAATGCTGGTGAGTTCTAAAATTCCTATAGCCTGAGACATGGTTAACCTCTTACCACCGTGATGGCCTGTTCGCTGATGGCCGCAACCACGCCGTCGATGCTGGCGTGAACCGGCGCGCCTAATGTGCCTGCCGGGATATCGGCAACGCATTGCCCCCGGGTAACGCGTTCTCCCACTGCAACGTTCGCTACCGCGCTGGCGCCGATATGCTGGCGCAACTGCAACGTCACGGTTTCTACTGCTGGTTCGTCTTCCACCAGCGGCGCCTCCTGATACCAGGGGCTCAGCCCCAGTTTGGCGATCAGTCGCTTCACCGGCACGAGGCGATATTTCGCCATTTCGTCGGCCGGATAGAGCGGCCCTTCATAGCGCTGGTTTTGCGCGCGCAGCTCGCGTTTCAGCATGCGGTTGATGCGCATCGGCGAGATCCCTACCGGGCAGGCCACGCTTTCGCAGACGTTGCATTCCGAACAGGTGAGGGCGCTCAGCAGCAGCTGGGGCGTGGCGGCCTGATGAAAGTTCACCGCCCGCACCAGCAGGTGCGGGGAGAGTTCGTGGCCGATCAGATGCCGTGGGCAGAGATCGGTACACAGTCGGCACTGCTCGCAGACGGTACGGGCCACGGAAAGCACCGTGCGCTCGTCCTGCATCCGCCGCTGGATAAGCGGATGGCTTTTCGGCAGCACCAGCAGGCCGCCGGTGGTTTTGGTCACCGGGCTATCGAGAGCAGTCATCAGGCCGCCCATCATCGGGCCGCCGTTAATAAAACCGGGGTCGTCGACCGTCGCGCCGCCCGCCAGCGCCAGCACTTCGCGCAGCGACATGCCGATGGGGACGGTGACGGTCAGCGGTCGGGCGACCGCGCCGTTAACGGTCAGCGTGCGGCGGGTCACCGGAAACTGCTGCTCAACCGCACGGGCCATGTTGAGCACCGTTTGTACGTTATTCACCACGACTCCAACGCTGGCTGGCAGCGCGGCGGGCGCGGCCCGGCGACCAGTCGCCAACCAGATAGTCAGCACCTCATCGCCTGCGGGATAGACATCCGGCAGAATATGCAGGCGAATACCGGCAGGCAGCAGCGGGGTGAGGGCGTCGATAGCCCGGCGGTACTTCTCTTTCAGGGCAATCACCCCTTCGCGCGCGCCGGTTGCCGTCATCGCGTACTGCACGCCGCGGACCAGACGTGCAGCCTGCTGCCACATTAGCTGCTGGTCGACCTTGAGCATCGGTTCGCACTCGGCGGCGTTAACCAGAAAGATCTCCACCTGCGCCTGCAGCTTCACGTGGGCGGGAAAACCCGCTCCACCCGCGCCGACGACGCCCGCAGCGCGCACGCGCTCGCGGATCTCCTCGGCGCTTCTGGCCATTTCAACAGCGTTGACGGCGGTACTCATAGCAGTTCCTCCAGCAGTTCCTGAATTTCCCCGGCGCTGGCCGGGCGAGGATTGGTGCGTAGCGTCACGTCAGCCAGTGCGGCCTGCACCATGGCCGGAATGCGCGCTGAGTACTCGGCATGTCCCTCTTTCAGCGCGACCGCCAGTGACGGCAGCGCACAGCGCTGCTTGAGCTGTTCGATTTGCTGGATCAGCGCATTGATCGCCGTACTATCGCTGGCGTCTGCCGGACAAAAGCCGCAGGCTTTGGCCAGCCGCGCGTAGCGTTTTCCGGCGCGCGGATGACCGGCGTTAAAGCGGATAACCGCGGTTAACAGCAGCGCGTTGGCCATTCCGTGCGGGAGATGAAACTGCCCGCCAAGCTGGTGGGCGATAGCATGGTTAAGCCCCAGCCCCGCCTGGCTGAACGCCATCCCGGCAAGCGTTGAGGCATTGTGCATTTTCCCGCGCGTCGCCACGCAGTCGCCTTTTTCCACCGCCGTGGGCAGATACTGGAACACCAGCCTGGCGGCTTTTTCCGCCAGCGCATCGGTAAAGTCGCTGGCGTGCGGAGAGACCCACGCCTCCAGCGCGTGGGTCAGCACGTCCATGCCGGTGTTGGCCGTAATCTGCGGCGGCACGCTGACCACCAGCTCCGGGTCCAGGATCGCCATATCGGGATAGAGCGCATTGTTGAACAGCGGGTACTTGATGCCTTTATCCGGATCGCTAATCACGCAGGCGCTGGTCACTTCTGAACCGGTACCGCTGGTGGTCGGTATGGCCACGCAGGTTTCGATGCTGATGCCGCTCTGCTGACTGAACCAGACGATAGCTTTCGCCGCATCCATTGCCGATCCGCCGCCGAAGCCGATGACCACCTGCGGCTTCAGGGCCTGCATTTGCGCAATGCCCTGCACCACGGTATGAATAGTGGGGTCCGGGGTTATCTCGCTAAAGACGCTAATGCGGTTATCTGCGGGCAACGCCTGACGCAGGGTTTCCAGCAGCGGCGAGCGCGCCAGAAAGCCATCGCAGATAATCCAGATGTGCTTGTTGGTAAAGCGTTTGAGCACCGCCAGGCTACCCTGACCGCTGTACAACCGCGTTTGTAGTGAGAAAGTTTTCATCGCGACCTCGGTTAGCGAATGGAAAAGCCGTTGGTCAGCACGCAGCGACGGGAGCGGGCAAACGTGCGCGCCGAGGTTGTCCCTTCACCGGTCGGCGTGGCGATAGTAAAGGTGGTAAAGCCTTCGCCGCCGACGCCGATCCCGGCATAAGAGGGGCCGTTCTTGACGAATATCGAGGTTTGCAGGGTGCGGGCCGCGAGGTTCAGGCGCGACACGTTCTGCGAGTGCATAATGGCGGTATGATGCAGTCCCTCTTCAACCTTCAGCGCCAGGGCCAGCGCGCTATCGAAATCGCTGACTTTCACCACCGGCAGCATCGGCATCAGTTGCTCGCTGGTAACCCACGGATCGTCGGCGTTAACCAGCGCTATCAGTAGACGCGGCGCTTTCGACGGAACGGCGATCCCGGCCGCTTCGAGCATGGCTGATGGGCTTTTGCCGACCAGTTTTTTATTCGCCTGGCCTTCAGGCAGGCAGGCGGCCCGGAGTTTGTCAGTGTCGGCAGGGCTCAGCAGCAGCGCGCCGAAGGTTTGCATTTGCTGCACCAGACGTTCGGCGACGCTCTCCACCACAATCAGGCTCTTCTCGGCAATGCAGGGCAGGTTGTAATCGAACGAGGCGCCGTTGATGATATCTTCCGCCGCTTTAACCAGATCCGCCGTTTCATCAACGATGCAGGGCGGGTTACCCGCGCCAGCGCCAATGACTTTCTTACCGCTCTTCATGCCCATCGCCACAATACCCGGGCCGCCGGTAATGGCCAGAACCGCAATGCGCGGATGGGCCATCATCTGCTGGGTGGCTTCGAAAGTGGGTTCTGCTACGGTAACCACCAGATTGCGGATGCCGCAGCAGCGGAAAACAATCTCTTCAATCATGCTAATCAGCTCCAGTGAGACCTTTTTTGCTCCCGGATGCGGGCTGAAGTAGACGCTATTGCCCGCCGCCAGCATGCTGATGCTGTTATTAATGATGGTTTCCGTCGGGTTGGTGCTCGGTGCGACCGACCCGATAACGCCAAATGGCGAATACTCAAACAGCACCATGCCGCCGTCGCCGGTTAGTGCCGTGGTGGTGAGATCTTCCACGCCCGGCGTGTTGTCCAGCGCAGCTTTGTTTTTCAAAAATTTATCTTCTTTGTTGCCCATCCCCGTTTCATTGGCGCTCTCTTCCGCCAGGGCGGCCAGATGCGGCGTCAGCTCCTGACGCATTGCGCTAATGATGGCGCTGCGGGTTTTTAGCGGGCACTGCTGATAACGTAAGAACGCCTGATGCGCGGCATCAATGGCCTCGCTCACGGACTGAAAAATCCCTTTGCCCTGCGCCGGGTTTGGCGTTTGGGCTGGGGTTAACTGTTCGCTAAGAATGGTGCGAATAAGCGTTTCGAGTTCAGAAGTATTCATTGATGAGTTCCCACGTTAATGGCCGCGATGGCGGTCTGTGCTATATCCATGTCCTGTTCAACGCTGCCGCCGCTGATGCCAAGACCCCCAATTAATGAGCCGTCGCGCCACAGGGCGTAACCGCCGCCAAAGGTAACCACTTTTCCCTGCAAATGCGTTTCGAGGCCATAAAGCGCGGCGCCCGGCTGAACGGCCTCGCTCAGCTCATGGGTCGCCGTTTTCATCGCCACCGCGGTCCAGGCTTTTTTCGGCGCCAGTTCGCTGCTGACCAGCAGGGCGTCCGGCATCCGCCAGGTCACGGTTTCGGTGCCGTGTGCGTCAACGATGCTGATCACCACCGGAACCTGAAGCTGCTGCGCGCGCTCAACGGCGGCGCGGGTGAGCTGGTGCAGATCGTGGAATGAAAGGGCCAGGGGCGTCGTCTCCTTGCTGCGGCTCGGCTGAGTGACGGCCAGATAGCGCCGGCTCACTTCACGAATGATGTTGTTCTGGTGCGCATCGCTATCTTCCGCGCGCGCCAAGGCGTACAGGCAGTCTGACAAGCGATTGATGTAGCGCATCAGCACCTGGCGCACGTTGACTTCCGCCGCCAGCTCAACCAGTCGCCGTTCGGCCCGGCGGACCAGCGTGCGGGCAAAATGCAGGCGGCTCGCGGCTTCGCAGCGGCCGGGTAAAATAAAACTGTGCAGCGGTTCGACGCGGGCCATGGCCCGATCGATGGCGGCTTCCAGAGCGGAAATCTCTTCGCTGCTGATGTAGCGCTGTTTCGGTGACGGCCGTTCGCTGTCGCTGGCCAGTTCTGCGCTAAACCAAAAAAGCTGCTGCTGGATGGCCTCGAGTAAGGCGCGGTGATTTTCATCCGCGGCGGCGCAGGCGCACAGGCTCAGCGCGGCGTTCAGCTCATCCAGCGTGCCGTAGGCTTCAACCCGCGGGTGGGTTTTACTCACCCGCTGGCCGGTAAAGAGTGAGGTGGTGCCAGCGTCGCCCGTTCGGGTATAAATCGCCATATTCGCTCCTTAACGTGAAAGCGTATCGACAATGCCGACAACGGCGAGGTCGATGGCCTCGTTTGGCCCGGAAAAAACGTGCCTGGCGCTGGAGCCGCCGCTGAGCAGAACCAGCTCGCCGATCCCCGCGCCGACGGAATCCACGGCGACTTCATCACCGGAGGTCGGCGAGGCGGGAAGCTCGCCATCGGCGCTGACCCGCCGCACCAGCAGCAGCTTTTTGCCGATCAGGGAAGGCGATTTTTGCGTGGAGACAACCGCGCCCGTGACTCGTGCCAGATGCATGATTTACTCCTGCTTAATTAATTGAATATGCCGCGCCTGTGCCGCTTCGCGCGCCAGCGCGGTCACGATGCATTTGCGGTGGATAACCAGGCGACCCTGGCCCAGCTGCGCGACGTCGCGATAGCTCAGCACCGATCCTGCGTGCAGGATCAGCGGCAGCCCGCGCTCGTCGGTGAAGATCGCCGGCAGGCGCGCCAGTTTTTTGACCGGGATAACCGGCAGCAGCTGACTGTGCAGGGTGAGCTGCACGCGGATGCCGAAAGCCAGCGCGTCGTGAATTTTCCGGGCCGCAGGATCGTCGGTTTCCGCCTCCGTCAACTGGCCCAGCAGCGGCAGGTCGACAAGCAGGATGCGCAGCGAGGCGTGCTGGCTGAACAGCCCGGGGCAGTCGGCATCGCGCAGCTGCGCAACGCTCAGCGTCGCCGTGCTGTGGGCGCGACGCTGCAGCCTGGAGACGATTTCCTCCACGATGCGCTGCAGAACTTCGCCGTTCATCGCGGGCCTACCAGCCGGGCAAAGGCCTGCGGATTATCGGCGCCGGCGGCGTTGGCTTCATCGGTATCAATGTGCATTTCGAGACGCATATCCGGTGAAACGCGAATCGCCACGTTGTTGAAAATCAGCCCGCGCTCGTCGCCTTCAATGGCCACGGAGACCCTATCGCCGTGGGAAACCCGCAGGATCAGCGCATCGAGCGGCGACATATGAATATGCCGTTGCGCGACGATAACTCCTGACGACAGCGTCAGTTCGGCATAGGGGCTGACCAGACGGATGCCCGGCGTCCCTTTCAGATCGCCAGACATTCTCAGCGGCGCCGCAACCCCCAGGGTTCTGGCATCGGTACGCGATATTTCCACCTGGCTTACCGAACGCAGTGGGCCGAGCAGGCGCACATTTTTAAGCTGCCCCTTCGGCCCTACCAGGGTGACGGTTTGCTCCGCAGCGTACTGTCCCGGCTGCAGCAGCGCTTTTTTCTCGCTAATGGGATGGCCAGGAAACAGGCGTTCATAATCCGACGCCGACAGGTGGATATGACGATTTGAAACCCCCAGCGGAATGGGCCGCAGACGCATCTCGTCGAGGACTTTACTGACCGTTGATGCGAGAAGCTGTTTATCCATTACGCTTCACCTCGCTTGCCGGGATGAATGCAAAGGGTGCGCGGCTCGCCCTTCTGGCGCGGACATTTTGGATCCAGGCACAGGTTGCAGCTGACCACGCCTTGTTGCTGGAGGGGCTCTTCTGCTGGCGCTTCAGAAACGACATTAGCCGTCTCTGACTCTTCAGGCTCAGGTTCCATGACGGAGGGTGGGGCAGCCTCTACGGGCAGGATCCCTTCTCCGGGTCTGGCGATGACTTTATGAGCCACCAGACCGTTTCGCTGTTCGGCAAACAGTGCACCGGTGGTGATGGCCGCCTGCACGGAGGCCACATCACCGGTAATTTTAATGACCGTCCAGCCTGAACCATTGGTCTTTTCGAGGGCGACCAGCGTGATAGAAGCGGATTTCGCCATGATATCGGCGCAGCTAATAGCCAGTGCCAGACCACAAACTTCCAGTAATCCCAGTGATTGCTTCACGCGGTGCTCCTTATTCGCCATCAATCAGGCTGATTTCGGTAAAATGGCCTCAACGTCGCTGTGCGGACGCGGGATCACGTGGCAGGATTTCACTTCGCCTACGACGCTTGCCGCCGCGCTGCCCGCATCCACCGCCGCTTTGACTGCGCCGACGTCGCCGCGAACCATGACGGTCACCAGACCCGAGCCAATTTTTTCGTAGCCGACCAGCTGCACGTTGGCCGATTTCACCATCGCATCGGCGGCCTCAATGGCGCCTACTAACCCTTTTGTTTCAACCAGTCCCAGTGCGTTATTCATACTGCTGTTCTCCTGTTGCTTAGCTATTCAGATCCCGGAACGGGATCCCTTTGACCAGCCGTGCCGCGTTATTACCGGTGTTACGTTGGGCCTGACTGTCCTGATGATGCATCAGCGTAAAAAGCGGCGCCGATGCGGGTAAATTCTTGTAGTGCACGACCAGCGTATGGCGGTCGCAGGCGATGCCCACCAGTAGCGGCGAGCTGCGCGCCGCCTGCCAGGCGCTGTCCACGACATCCCCGGCCGGGTGATGCTGGAGCAGGAAAGGAATGCCTTCCTCTTCGATACCCAGCAGCACTTCGCGCCACAGGTCGTCGCAGCCGTCGATGGCGGCGATCACAATAGCCGGAGCGCTGCGATTACTGTCCATGCGCGAACTCCTTATGCCAGGAGAGAATCAGGCCGGTGGCCACCGCGTTTCTGGGACCCTCGCTGCCGCGAATATTTCCCCGCCCGGCAACCAGGCGGTAGTGCGCCAGCGCATCGGTGACCAGCTGCGGGACCTCGAAATCCAGCGACGAACCGCCGACCAACACCACGAACGGAATATCGCGAATGTTGCCGGTGGGGCTGACCTGACGCAGTGCGCGCAGGGCGTTGGTGACAAAGACCCGCTCTTTGGCGCTGCGGCGAATGGCGCGTACTTTTTCCAGCGCTAAGTCGCCGGGTAGTGGCACCAGTTCGTCCGGTTTCACCACGCAGACGCGGGCGAATACGGCGGGGGGCAGCGGCGTGGAGAAGAACTGCACGCTGCCGTCCTCGTGGCGTAAATGGAACAGACTTTCCACCTTGGCCAGCGGATACTTCTTGATCTCTTCCGCCAGATAGCGGTCTTCCAGCCCCAGCTCGCGGGCAATAATCATCGTCACCATATCGCCAGCTCCGGCGAGATGAGTGGCGATGATTTCGCCTTTGGGGTTGATGATGGAGGCATCGGTGGAGCCTGCGCCGAGGTCGAGGATCGCCAGCGGTCGGGTGGTACCCGGCGTGGTCAGCGCGCCCAGAATGGCGGCTTCGGCCTCGGCGCCGCCGATCTGCACGTCGATATTGAGCTTCTGCTCGATTTCGCGGGCAATCATCGCCATCTGCAGACGATCCGATTTCACCATTGAGGCGATGCCCACGGCCTGCTCCAGCGAGAACTCCCCGGCAAGACCGCCGGTGACGCTCACCGGCACCGAGGTATCAACGGCCAACAGGTCCTGAATGAATATTTCGCTGCTGGGCTTGTTGGTCAGCTCGGCCATGGTCTGGCGCACGTGTTCCAGCATGCCGCCGATATTGGTCCCCGACTCGCCGGTGACGTTATCGAGCTTGCCGCAGCCGTCGACCGCTTTCATGATGGCTTCGGCGCCAGCGGCAACGTCTACGCGTACGCTCCGGCCCTGGGCCAGCAGCTCAAGGTTACCGGCGGGTATCGCGCGCGCTTTGACGTCACCGGATGGCGTTTTGACCACCACGGCGGAACGGTTGCCAATCAGCGCGCGAGCCATCGGGACGATGTTTTTCGTCTCCTCGGCGTTGAGGTGGAATACGGTGGCGATGCCGTAGGGGTTAGAGAGCGTTTCGATGACCTTCCCCGGGACGGCGACCTCAATTGCCGCCAGCATTCCCAGCGGAATGCGGTCGATGTACAGCACTTCGTCAACAATTGGCAGCGGTTTTTCCAGCCGGTTGCTGACCAGCACGCCATCGTCACGTTGCAAAATGACGCCGGTAATCTGATATCCGGCGCGCAGGGAAGCGTTAATTACGCTGGCGATATCGGCAAAATCGAACGCCGACGACACCACCAGGATATAGGGCGCGTCCGCCGGGCGGGTTAACAGCTCCTGCGGCGTAATGGTGATGCCCACGCCAAGCCCCGCGCCGCCGGGCGTTTTCGGGTTATGGCCGATCATGGTCGATTCGGTGATGATGGTCTCGGTAATGGTTTCCATCGCCACATCGCCAATCACCGGCGTCGCTTCATTAATGCGGATGAGCGAAATATCGCTGACAGCGATCCCGGCGCCTCTGGCGACGAGGGCGAGCGCCTCCTGAATACCGAACACGTTACGCAACGTGCCTTTGATCCCGGTGGTTTCCGCCAGCGCGCTGTGGGTGATTGTCAGCGTGCCAGCCTCATTCAGAGTCGCCAGGGCGACTTCCGTCGATGAGTTGCCGATATCAATGCCAGCTATATATCGCATACGAAATCCTTAATCGTCGCCTTTGAGTTTTTTACGCTCGACGTACAGCGTGGCCGCTTCGCGAACGAAAGCGGCGCAAATCTTCGCCTGATAGCGGCTTTCGAGATCGTCGGCAATCGCCATCAGCTCTTCTTTGGTGGAACGATACGGACGAAGGGCGTTGTAGATTTCAAGAATGCGATCGTCCGGTACCGCGGTCAGTTCGGCGGCGCGTTCGAAGTTCATCGCCAGCCGGTCGCGGCCCGCGTCCCTGGCGATAGAAGCCTGTAAGCGCAGCGTTTCCGGGGTAATACGCATATCCTGGGCGGTAACGTTGTTGCTCAGCACGTTTTCCAGCGTAAAGTCGTCCAGCGTTTTATTGGTGGCGGTTTTCACCCATTCCGGGTGTTTGTTCGCCAGCGGGTAGTCGCTGACCTTTGCGCTACGGGACGCGCCGTCTGCCGCCGGAGCCGCCGTCGGCGCCTCGCCCTGCAGGCTGTTCATGCGGCTTAATACGTCGCGCACCATCGATTCAATTGCGTCGGTATTCATGGAGTTATCCTTTATCAAAGCGCCACGCGCAGTTCCTGCGGGTTTTTGCCCGTTACCACGTACTTGGTCTCTTTAATGTGCAAAATGGCCGATTTCGCCTGGTATTTTGGCCGCGCCATCTGGTCGTTCAGCGTCGGGACCGGCTGCGGCGATTCGCGTTTCGCATAGCGGGCGGCGTTTTTACCAATCTGGCGATAGGTTTCCAGGGTCAGCAGCGGCGCCTGGGGGAACAGCTCCAGGTTAGAGAGCGGCGGCAGCCCCTGCTGGTGAATCACCGTGGTGCCTTTTGACTGGATGCCGATAGAGATGCCGGAACCGCTCAGGCGATTGCCTTCAACGGCGACGAAGGCCACGTCGGAGGATTTAAAGCAGCGAATCACGCGCGCCTTAATGCCTTCTTCTTCAATACCGGCAATGACTTCGCGCAAAATGCTCTTATGCGGTATGCCGACGATATTGACGGTCTGCGCCAGGCCGAAAGCCGGGCCGACGGCGATAATCACTTCGTCCTGCTGGGTTCCCTGACGCGCTTCGCCCACTTCCGTCAGGAAGCCGTCGCCGGCGGGCGGCGTGGCCCGGGGCGCCGCGGAGGCCGCTGGCGCATTAAACGAGACGGGTTTATCGCTGCCCTTCATCTCGCTGAGCACTTCTTCAATTATCTGGCGCAGCAATTTTTCATTAATTTCCATTTCTCACCCCTTAATCAATCTCGTTGGGATCAAGAGCGCCAGGGATGTTTTTAATCTCTTCCCAGCGTTCGCCCTGCAGGCGATAGCCCGTTGCCGGACCGGCATAATCGTTAACGTCGTTGACGGCTGACAGCACCTGCCCGTCGCCGACGATAATCGCGGAGGTATGTAGGTAGTCCCCGGTCAGCTTGGCTTTCTGGATGTTGAGCATGTCCTGGGCCACGTCGGTGAAGCCGCCCTGCGCCAGCGCTTTCACTACTTCCAGGCCGTTGCGGTTTTTATTGATGATTTCCTGGGCGAACTTGATGTCTTCGACGATGTTGCGCTCCGGCATATCTTTCGAACCGTGGGCGTAGGTCGCGGCTTCCACTTCTTCATCGGTAATCGGCGGCAGCCCCATTCCGGCAAACACGGCCTGCAGCGCGCGGGCGGCTTTGTTACGGATGGCGATGACGTCCTCTTCGCGAACCGGACGCAGACCGCCGTCCACCTTCAGGTCGCGCTGGATGACGTTGTAGTCGTCAAAGTCTTCGGCATCTTCGTTGGAACCGGCGAACATGTTGTCGTAGTTCGGCACCGCGGAATAACCGGAAGAGATAAAGTCGGTCCCCGGCAGAAACTGCATCAGCAGGCGCGCGGTACGACGCATATCGGAGTGGGTGAAGGTCTGGTCGTTACTGGAGGCGCACTCCAGATCCAGCGACGAACAGATCAGGTTTTCCGCCAGCACCGCGCGAATGCCGGAAGGCACCGCAGACGGCACGCCGATGCAGCTAACGGAACCGTTTTGCAGGCCCTGTACGCCCGCGGCTTTGGTGATGTAGATGCAGCGCGCTTCCAGGTAAAGCATGGATTTGCCTTCGGCGTAGCCCATCTGCACTTCGGAGCCGGAGCCGGAGGTGAAGCGCATTTTCAGACCGCGAGAGGCGTAGGAGGAGGCTAAGAAACCCTTCGACCACGGCGTGTCGTCGCCGTCGGTAAAGACCGGTTCGGTACCGTAGACGGAGATGGTTTCGGCGTAGCAGGTGTGGCCCAGCATGCCGAGCTTCAGCTCGGTGGCTTCTTCCAGCGAGCACTGAGTCAGTACGCCCGGACGGCCTACCTGCGAGCCGACCAGCAGCGCGATGGCGTTGAACGGCGCGTAGCGCGCTACCGCAACGGTGGTTTCCTGTTCGTCAAATCCACGCCATGCGCCTTCGGCGGCGTCGGCGGCAATCTGTACCGGGTTATCTTTGACGTTGGTGACGTGCGCCTGCTGGGATGGGGTGCGGCGGGCGCGCATTTTCTGCATCGCCATCATCATCTCAACGACGTTCATATGCGAAACCACTTCGACAATTTTTGCCGGCGTCATCGCGGTGGTCAGCGGGACGATTTCGCTGCGTTTAACGTTCGGATCGCACAGCATGTTGGCCAGCTTAACCGAATCCATCGCCATCACTTCTTCGGCGCGATTCAGGTTAATGCCGTAGCGGGCGATAAAGTGGTCGATCAGGTCAAAATCGCTCACCGGTTTCCCGTCCAGCTCGGTCACCGCGCCGTTAACGATTTTTATCGACGGTTTCGGATCGTTCGGGCTTTCCATCGCGATAAAGCCTTCTTCGATCCACTCCTTAACGAAGCCGTCCTGATTCACAGGGCGTTTCGCCAGTGCTTCAAATCTTTTCGATCTCATGAATCAGCCTCGTGGGTATCAGATGTAGGACGGGCGATCGTTTTTCGGTTCAGAACCGAGGGTCGCAAGGACGGTTTTACCGATTTCGCGCGCGGAGGTGACTGCCTGGCGGACCGCGCCGGAGTCGCCGGAAATCACCAGGATGGCTTCGTTACTGAAGCTGGTGCCGTGCGCCGGAGAGCTATACGCCACGACTTCTACGTTGGCTGACTTCAGGGCGGTATCGGCCATCAGCACGCCAACGGAGGCCGGTGCGCCGACGATAATGCCGCAGGCGCGGCCAATCGGCGCGCCGAAGGCTTTTTCCAGGGCGTAGCTGGCGCGGGCGGTGTACTGCAGCTCGATATGTCCGGCTTCATTGCCGTAAACATCGCCGAAGGTGCGGTCGAGCTCTTTCAGCGCAACTTCAATCCCGCGCTTTACGTCGGAAACGTCGTTGCCGCCTAAAATAATCAGCGAACCGTGGCCTGCGCCGCCTTTGGTATCGCGCGGAAGCTCAATGCTGACCACTTCGGTGTTGGTGGCTTTCACCGCTTCGTCCGCCGCCATAATGTGCGGGCCTGCGCCGGTACGGGCGCCGAGAATGCCGATGGAGCGATAGCGCTTTTCAAGCTTCATCGCGTCCAGCAGGGCGGTATCGACGTTGGCGATAACCAGGCCCAGGGTGTCGCCAATGGCGGTCCCGACAAATTCCGTTAAACTGCAGCTTTTTTCTGCCATAGCCGTCTCTCGTATTGGATGGTTTTCAGTAGGGATGGCCTGCTGTTCCGGCGTTGCCACGCGGGCAATCACCTGAGCCATGATCTGTTCAACCAGCTCATTGCTGCTCATTGGCTAATTCCCTTCGGTAAGATTTTTTCTACATCGGTGTGAGGGCGTGGGATGACGTGTACGGCTTTCACTTCACCCACGTTACGTGCGGCGGCGGCACCCGCATCGGTGGCCGCTTTTACCGCGCCAACATCGCCGCGCACGATGACGGTTACCAGCCCGGAGCCAATTTTTTCATAGCCCACTAACATCACATTGGCTGACTTAACCATTGCATCAGCGGCCTCTATGGCTGCGGTTAAGCCTTTGGTTTCTACCATTCCTAGTGCTTCTTGTTGCATAAAGACCTCGCATGGAGTGTTCCGATAGTGGGGACTATAAGAAGATGCGAGGAAAAAGAATGGCTGACTTCAATGTGATGGTGAAAAAATAGTGGGTATTGGATAAGATAAAATTGTCGTTTATTTATTTAAGTATTTGATGTTATTTGTTGTTTTTATTTTCGCTGATGTGATTATCTTGTTTTGTATATTCCATATTTACAAATTTGTTCATGACGATTTTAATTTTATCTGCTATGCGCGAGAAACTGATTTGTGATGTTTGTTGGAAAACGATGAGTTGGTTTTAGCAATATTTTTGCATGCCATGGCGGTGGCATAATGGGGAAAGCCGCGCGTGAGCAATGCCATTCTGCGTTATTTAATGACAATAATTTGTTATTGATACCCGAATTTTCCGGAGGCTGCCGTCAGCAGGTTGCCAACAATTTGCGGACGGGAGTTCATATAGTGGTGCGCGTTGTACTCTACTGCCAGCAGGATGTTGGCTGGTCAGGACACGAACTCTGCTAAGAAGGTGTCATAATGAATGATTCGTTAAAAGCGCAATGTACCGCCGAGTTTTTGGGCACCGGGCTGTTTTTGTTTTTCGGCATCGGCTGCCTGAGCGCGTTAAAGGTGGCGGGCGCCAGCCTCGGACTGTGGGAGATATGCATTATCTGGGGGTTGGGGATCTCGCTTGCCGTGTATCTGACGTCGGGGATCTCCGGCGGGCATCTCAACCCGGCGGTGACCGTCGCGTTATGGCTGTTTGCCTGCTTTCCCGGCCGAAAAGTTTTCCCCTATATCGTTTCACAGGTTGCCGGCGCCTTTGGCGGCGCGGTGCTGGCCTATGTGCTGTACAGCACGATGTTCACCGAGTTTGAATCCGCCCACCATATCGCTCGCGGCAGCGTAGAGAGCCTGCAGCTGGCGAGTATTTTCAGCACCTACCCGGCGGCATCGCTGAGCATCTGGCATGCGGCGCTGGTTGAAGTGGTGATCACCTCCATGCTGATGGGGATGATTATGGCGCTGACCGACGACGGCAACGGCGTACCGAAAGGGCCGCTGGCTCCGCTGCTGATCGGCCTGCTGGTGGCGGTCATTGGCGCTTCAACCGGGCCGCTGACCGGCTTTGCGATGAATCCGGCGCGTGATTTTGGGCCGAAGCTGTTTACGTGGATGGTGGGTTGGGGCGATATCGCGATGACCGGCGGAAGGGATATTCCGTACTTTATTGTGCCGATTATTGCGCCACTGATCGGCGCCTGTCTCGGCGCGGCCATCTATCGTTATCTGATTGGTAATAATCTACCGTGTAATACCTGTAAATTAGAGGATTAAGGTCACGGCTGAAATAGCCAAAAATTTTCATGAACCGGTATCACGAACTCGCCAAAAACGTCTCCCACGGATGGGAGACTTTTGCTATCGTATTATTCTTTTATCGTTGGCGGCAATGGATGATGAAAGGAAGTAAATATTAAAGAAATGTTTTATTTATAACAAAAAATTAACTGAGAGGTTTTATCATGATTTCTGCGAGCACACTGAACTCAGAACTCATTAATAAAATCGCACAGGATTTTGCGCAGGCCACCAGTCTGGCGGTGGTGGTCGTCAATATTCATGGTGATGAAATATCTGAACTGTTTAACTTCACCCCTTTTTGCCAGCTGATGCGCCAGCATCCCCAGCACAGCACCCGCTGTCGAATGAGCGACCGCTGCGGCGGGCTTGAGGCGTCTAAAACCGATCAGCTCTGTATCTACCGCTGCCACGCCGGGTTAACCGATTTCTCCATTCCTCTGGTCATTGCCGGGCACCTTGTGGGCTTTGTGCTTTGCGGCCAGGTGCGCTTAAGCAACGATGTTGAACTGGTCGATATCCTCAACGTCGATGACCGCTGGCAGGCCGACCCTGAGCTGCTTAAAGCGTTTCGCGACGTGCCGGAAATGGACTACGCCAGAGTGATTGCTTCTGCTGATTTACTGAAGCTCATCGTCGAAAACTGCCTGAAAAAACAGCTCAACTTTGTGGTGATTAAAGATAATCCCCAGCAGCCGGAACCTGCGCGCGCCAGCCGCGTTGCCAGCCCTCATGACAGCAAAATGAAGAAGGCGCTGCGCTACATTGACGCCCATTTATCCGACGAGCTTCGCCTGGAAGACGTCGCCGCTCACGTTTATCTCAGCCCCTATTACTTCAGTAAGCTGTTCAAAAAATATCAGGGTATCGGCTTTAATGCCTGGGTGAACCATCAGCGGATGGTGAGCGCCAAAGAGCTGCTATGCCACAGCGACTGGAGCATCGCCAGCATTGCGCGGAATTTAGGATTTTCGCAAACCAGCTATTTTTGCAAAGTTTTTCGCCAGGCCTATCAGGTGACTCCGCAGGCCTATCGCCAGCAAATTAACGCCAGATCACAAACTGAGTCAGTTTAAATGACAATAATTTGTTATCGCCAGTTTTTGTTATACCCGCGTATCCTGCTCATTCTAAAATGAAAATATCTCATTCACAGCAATAAATTGTCATAGCGCAACAAAATAATAATGAGAGAACGATAAACTGCACCAGTTTTTATTTATTTGATGGGATAGAGTGATATCCGAAATGGCTTTCAGCGCGCCATCGGCGTAATGAAATAGCTTTGGTATTTAAAAATT
This sequence comes from Klebsiella sp. JB_Kp004, assembly GCF_040065795.1. NCBI lineage: Bacteria > Pseudomonadati > Pseudomonadota > Gammaproteobacteria > Enterobacterales > Enterobacteriaceae > Klebsiella > Klebsiella sp. JB_Kp004. Next base: position 77,881 of record NZ_JBEAKW010000003.1, read on the forward strand.
AAGCACGACGGGAGCCATCCTGCTTCCGTAAGATGTTCCGGGAATCATTCGAGTGGGTTTCATCCCGCTCGAATCATGACGGACTAAACCGACAGGCGCCAGGGAAGGGGGTGTGAATCCCCCGCAGCCCCCGCTGCTGTGATGCTGACGAACCCATATTTAGCCACTGATCTGCTTAGCGGATTGGGAAGGATGGGGAAGGACGACGCTAAGCCAGAAGACCTGCCTGTCGGTAATAATCAACAACTTCGGTGGGAAGTGGGTTGCTCAGATGCGTACAGTCGAAAGACTGGGAATGCACGCAGCCCTACCACCCGGCACAGGATCGGGGTATGGCAGCCAGGCAGCACGCATTCATTCTTGCAGGAACCGGCAGCGGTTGTGGTAAAACTACGGTCACGCTTGGCCTGCTCAGCCTGTTGAAGCAGCGCGGCATGCGGGTTCAGCCCTGCAAAGTCGGCCCGGACTACCTCGACACCGGCTGGCACACCGCCGTCAGCGGCGTCGCTTCCCGCAACCTCGACAGCTTTATGCTCCCGGAACCGGTGCTTAACGCGCTATTTTGCGAACAGATGCAGCGGGCGGATATCGCGGTCATTGAGGGCGTGATGGGGCTGTATGACGGCTTCGGTACCGACCCTGGCTACTGCAGCACCGCCGCGATGGCTAAACAGCTCGGCTGTCCGGTCATTTTGCTGGTAGATGGCAAAGCGGTTTCCACCTCCATCGCCGCCACGGTGATGGGATTTCAACACTTCGACCCCAGTCTTAACATTGCCGGCGTTATCGTCAATCGCGTCAACAGCGAATCCCATTATCAGCTTCTCAAAGGCGCCATTGAACGCTATTGCGGGCTGCCGGTGCTCGGCTACGTACCGCGAGTGGAAGGGGTGGCGTTACCCGAACGCCATCTGGGGCTGGTTACCGCTCGCGAGTCGCTGGTTAACCAGCAGCCGTGGCGCGATTTTGCCCACACGCTGGCGCGAACCCTGGATATTGAACGGCTTCTTACCCTCAGCCAGCTCTCCATTCTGCCCACCGGGGAGTGGCCGGCGCTGCCGTCCCCTGATGCTGGCGCGGGCCTGACGCTGGCGCTGGCCGACGACGAGGCCTTCAACTTTTACTACCCGGATAACCTCTCGCTGCTTGAACGCTGCGGAGTGAATATCGTGCGCTTCAGCCCACTGCGCGATAGCGAGCTGCCACCGTGCCAGATGATTTGGCTCGGCGGCGGCTATCCGGAAATTCATGCTGCCGCGCTGGCGGCCAATACGCCGATGCTGGCGCAGCTGCGGGAGGCGCACCGGCGCGGGGTGGCGATTTACGCCGAGTGCGGCGGTCTGATGTATCTCGGCAGCTCCCTGGAAGACGCCAGCGGCGACATCTACCCGATGGCCAACCTGATCCCCGGCCACAGCAAGATGGGTAAACGGCTTACCCGCTTTGGCTACTGCGAGGCGCGGGCGATGCGGCAAACGCTGCTGGCGGCGCCCGGCGAAACCCTGCGCGGACATGAATTTCACTACTCGGATTTTACTCCCGAGTCCCCGGCGGTTCTGGCCTGCCGCAAGGTCCGCGACGGTATGACCCTTCAGCAGTGGTCCGGCGGCTGGCAGGTGGGCAACACGTTCGCCAGCTATCTGCACCTGCACTTTGCGCAGCGCCCCACCATGCTCAACCACTGGCTGGCTGCGGCAAGGAGCTCGCTATGACGCTGCTGGCATGGGGCGTTGCCTGGCTCCTCGATTTTATCATCGGCGATCCGCAGAGCTGGCCGCATCCGGTGCGCTGGATTGGCAGCCTGATCGCCGCCGTTCAGCGCGGCGTGCGCCGCTATTGCCGTAGCGATGTCGCCCTGCGCGTCGGCGGCGGGGTGATGTGGATAGTTGTGGTCGGACTAACGTGGAGCGTCTGCTGGGGCGTGCTGACGCTGGCGCAGAGGATTCATCCGTGGCTTGGCTGGCTGGTTGAGGTCTGGATGATTTTCACCGTGCTGGCCGGACGCTGCCTGGCGCAGTCGGCGCGGGACGTCGAGCGCCCGCTGCGCGCGGGGGATCTGGCGGAAAGCCGCGTCAAACTCTCATGGATTGTCGGCCGCGACACGACGCAGCTTGCGCCGCAGCAGATTAATCGCGCGGTTGTTGAGACGGTGGCGGAAAACACCGTTGACGGGATTATCGCGCCGCTCTTCTTCCTGCTGCTCGGCGGCGCGCCGCTGGCGATGGCCTATAAAGCGGTCAACACCCTGGATTCGATGGTCGGCTATAAGCACGAAAAATACCGCGCCATCGGCATGGTTAGCGCCCGCCTTGATGATGTCGCCAACTTTATCCCCGCTCGCCTGAGCTGGCTGCTTATCAGCCTCGCCGCTTTCCTCTGCGGTGAAGTGGGCGGCCGCGCGCTGCGCATCGGCTGGCGCGACCGCTACAACCACAGCAGCCCGAACTGCGGATGGTCGGAGGCCGCCGTCGCCGGGGCGCTCGGCATCCGGCTTGGCGGCCCTAACGATTACTTTGGTCAGCGCGTGGAGAAGCCGTGGATTGGCGAGGCGACGCGCGACGTTTCCGTAGACGATATTTCCCGAACGATTCGACTGATGTGGGTGTCTTCGACCCTGGCGCTGGCGCTGTTTATGGCGATCCGGTTCTGGCTGGTCGGCGCAGCCTGAGGACAAATGAATGCACTATATCCAGCAACCGCAGGCGATTGAGGCGAAAAGCTTCGACATTATTGGCGACATTATTGCGCAGACCCGCCCGGACTACCGCTTTGCCAGCCCGCTACACGAAGCCATTATAAAGCGGGTGATCCACACCACCGCCGATTTTGACTGGCTGGATATCCTGTGGTTTTCTCCCGACGTGCTTCCTCGCTTAAGCGCCGCCCTGAGCCAGCCCTGCACGCTTTATACCGATACCACCATGGCCCTTTCCGGGATCAATAAAACTCTGTTGGCGAAATTCGGCGGCGAGTGCCGCTGCTATATCAGCGATCCGCGCGTGGTGGCGGAGGCCAAAGCGCAGGGGATGACCCGCTCGATGGCGGCGGTCGATATTGCGGTTGCCGAAGAGGGCGAGAAGGTGTTTGTTTTCGGCAATGCGCCCACCGCGCTGTTTCGTCTGCTGGAGCATGATGTCGCGGTCAACGGCGTGATTGGCGTGCCGGTCGGCTTCGTCGGCGCGGCGGAGTCGAAAGACGCCCTGACGCAGAGCGGCCTGCCGGGCATTGCCGCGCTGGGTCGTAAAGGCGGCAGCAACGTCGCCGCCGCTATCGTCAACGCAATTCTGTACCACTTACAGGGGGCGAGATGAGCGAGCAATCCTTCGACGCCCCGGTGTGGCACAACGGCAAGGCGCTGCGCAAAGGGTATACCACCGGATCCTGCGCAACGGCGGCGGCAAAGGTCGCGGCGCTGATGGTGATGCGCCAGCACCTCATTCATCAGATCTCCATCGTGACTCCTTCCGGCGTCACCCTGTGTCTTAACGTCGAATCGCCGCACGTCGAAGGGCAGCAGGCGATCGCCGCGATTCGTAAAGACGGCGGCGATGACGTTGACGCTACACACGGGATGCTGATTTTCGCCCGCGTGACGCTCGACGACTCCGGCGAGATAACCCTGCGCGGCGGCGAAGGTATCGGCACCATCACCCGTAAAGGAATCGGCCTGCCTATCGGCAGCCCGGCGATAAACCGCACCCCGCGCCACACCATTGAGTCGGCGGTGCGCGAAGCGATAGGCCCGTCGCGCGGGGCGACGGTAGAGATTTTCGCCCCGGAGGGCGAGGAGCGGGCGCAGAAAACCTATAACTCGCGGCTGGGGATCCTGGGTGGTATCTCGATTATCGGCACCACCGGTATCGTGACGCCGATGTCGGAAGAGAGCTGGAAGCGTTCGCTGTCGCTGGAGCTGGAAATTAAGCGCGCGGCGGGGCTGGAGCGGGTGGTGCTGGTGCCGGGCAACCACGGTGAACGCTTCGTCCGCGAGCAGATGGGCATCGACTCGCAGGTGGTGGTCACCATGAGCAACTTCGTCGGCTACATGATTGAAGAGGCCGTCCGCCTCGGGTTCCGTCAGATTGTGCTGATTGGCCATCCCGGCAAGCTGATTAAAGTCGCCGCCGGGATCTTCCATACCCACAGCCATATCGCCGATGCGCGCATGGAAACGCTGGTCGCGCATCTGGCGCTGTTGGGGGCGCCGCTGGCGCTGCTGCAACTGGTGAGCGAATGCGATACCACCGAAGCGGCGATGGAGCACATTGACGCGTACGGTTTTCAGCCTATCTATAACCATCTTGCTGAACGCATCTGCCTGCGGGTGATGCAGATGCTGCGTTTTACCAAAACGCCGCCCGTCTGCGACGCCATCATGTTCTCCTTTGATAACAAGGTCCTCGGCAGCAATCGCCCGGTGGCCGAGATTGCGCGGGAGATGTCATGTTAACGGTGGTTGGCATGGGGCCGTCAGGACTGCATTTGATGACGCCGGCGGCGCAAGATGCGGTCGCCAGTGCGGATGCGCTGGTAGGCGGTAAGCGGCATTTGCAGCAGTTCCCCGGATTTCGCGGCGAACGGTTTGCGCTGGGCGCCAATATTGCCGAACTGCTGGTCTGGCTCGGCGAACGCGCAGCGCAGAAGGTGGTGGTGCTGGCCTCAGGCGACCCGCTCTTTTACGGGATCGGCACGCGGCTGATAGCCCACTTTGGCATCGATCGCGTGCGCATTATTCCCGGCATCAGCGCGGTGCAGTATCTCTGCGCGAAGGCCGGTATCGATATGAACGATATCTGGCTGACCAGCAGCCACGGGCGAGACGTCTGTTTTGATGAGCTGGCGCGTCAGCGCAAGGTGGCGATGGTGACCGACGGGCGCTGCGGGCCGCGGGAAATCGCCGCCCAGCTGGCGGCGCGGGGTAAAGGGTATCGCTGGATGGTGATTGGCGAAAATCTGGCGATGGATAACGAGCGGATCCACTGGCTACCGGTCAGTGAGGTCGATGCCGAATATGAGATGAACGCGGTGGTGATCCTCGATGAAAGATGAGCTTTTTCTGCGCGGCGAGAAGGTGCCGATGACCAAAGAAGCGGTTCGCGCACTGGCGCTGGCCAAACTTGAACTGCACCGGGCAAGCCACCTGATTGATATCGGCGCCGGTACCGGCAGCGTGTCGATTGAGGCGGCTCTGCAGTATCCCTCTTTGCAGGTAACCGCCATCGAACGCAATCCTGCAGCCCTGCAGCTGCTGGACGAAAACCGCCAGCATTTCACCTGCGGCAATATTGAGATCCAGCCCGGCGAAGCGCCGATGGTGATGACCGAGCGGGCCGACGCCATTTTTATGGGCGGCAGCGGCGGCCGTCTCGACGAACTGATTGACTGGTCGTGGCAGCAGCTCTATCCCGGCGGCCGTCTGGTGATGACTTTTATCCTGCAGGAGAACCTGAACGCGGCTCTCGACTATCTGCAGCAGCGGGGGATTACACAGATTGATTGCCTGCAGCTGAACGTCTCATCGCTGACCGCGCTGGGCAGCGGCCACTATTTCAAACCGAATAATCCCGTTTTTGTTATCGCCTGTCAGAAGGAAGAAAACCATGGCTGAGACATTTGACCCCCGTAGTGTGTGGTTCGTTGGCGCAGGGCCGGGCGACCGTGAGCTAATTACTCTCAAGGGCTACCGCTTGCTGCAGCAGGCCCAGGTGGTGATCTACGCCGGGTCGCTGATAAACACCGAGCTGCTGGAGTATTGTCCGCCCGGCGCCGAGTGTCACGACAGCGCCGAACTGCATCTGGAGCAAATTCTCGACCTGATGGAAGCCGGCGTTAAGGCCGGGAAAACGGTAGTGCGTTTACAGACCGGGGACGTGTCGCTGTATGGCTCGGTCCGCGAGCAGGGTGAAGAGCTGACCAAACGCGGTATCGACTGGCAGGTGGTGCCGGGCGTCAGCGCGTTTCTGGGCGCGGCGGCGGAGCTGGGCGTCGAGTACACCGTGCCGGAAGTCTCCCAGAGCCTGATCATCACCCGCCTTGAAGGGCGCACGCCGGTGCCGGCGCGCGAGCAGCTTGAATCATTTGCCAGCCACCAGACTTCAATGGCGATTTACCTTTCCGTGCAGCGCATTCACCGGGTAGCGGAGCGCCTGATTGAAGGCGGCTATCCGGCAACCACGCCGGTGGCGGTGATCTATAAAGCGACCTGGCCGGAAAGCCAGACCGTACGCGGTACGCTGGCGGATATCGGCGACAAGGTACGCGAGGCGGGGATCCGCAAAACGGCGCTCATTCTGGTCGGGAATTTCCTGGGCTCTGAGTATCACTACTCAAAACTCTACGCGGCGGACTTTAGCCATGAATACCGTAAAGCCTGAATCAATCGCACTTTTCTGCCTGACGCCAGGGGGCGTTCGGCTGGCGAAACGGCTGGCGACGATGCTGCCGTTAACCTGCTTTACCAGCGAGAAGCTGCTGGAAGAGGGTTTTCTCCCCTTTGAAAACGGTTTTGCCAGCGCCGCGCGGGAGGCCTTCAGCAGCTATTCGGCGCTGATTTTCATCGGCGCCACCGGGATCGCGGTACGCGTGCTGGCCCCGCTGGTCAATGATAAGTTCAGCGATCCGGCGGTGGTGGTGATCGACGAACGCGGCCAGCACGTCATTAGCCTGCTTTCCGGCCATGCGGGGGGCGCGAATGCCCTCAGCCGCTATCTGGCCGGGATGCTCGGCGCCGACCCGGTGATCACCACCGCCACCGACGTCAACGAGTTGGCGGCCCTGGATACCCTGGCATTCCAGCTTAATGCCCGGATGAGCGACTTCCGCGCGGCGGTGAAAACCGTCAACCAGATGCTGGTCAGCCATCAGCGCGTCGGTCTGTGGTGGGACGAAGAGCTGGATGAAGACGTCCGCCACTGCGACCGGCGGGGGTTTATCACCGTGGCCGATCTGCACCAGCTTCCCGAGCTGGATGCGCTGGTCTGCGTCACGCTGCGCAACGAACTGCCGCCGATCGTCGTGCCGCACTGGAAGCTGGTGCCGCAGCGGGTGGTCGCCGGAATTGGCTGCCGCCGCGATACGCCATTCCCGCTATTAGCGGCGCTGCTGGCGCGCCAGCTTGAGGCGCAGCGCCTGGATCCGCTGGCGCTGAAAGCTATCGGCAGCGTCACGTTGAAGAAGCACGAGCAGGGGCTGATTCAGCTGGCTTCCTGCTGTCGCGTACCGTTCGAAACCTTTCCCGCTGATGCCCTGCGCGAGCATGAGCATCACTTTCCCGCTTCATCGTTCGTCAGAAAAACCGTCGGCGTGGGGAGCGTATCCGGTCCGGCGGCCTGGCTGCTGAGCCATGGGCAACTGTTAGGCGAAACCCTGCGCGAACAGGGCGTCACTATTACTTTGGGAGTTTCACACTGATGTTAAGCGTAATCGGAATCGGCCCTGGCTCGCAGTCCATGATGACCATGGAGGCCATTGAAGCGCTGCAGGCGGCGGAAATCGTCGTTGGTTATAAGACCTACACGCACCTGGTGAAAGCCTTTACCGGCGATAAGCAGGTGATCAAAACCGGAATGTGCAAAGAGATTGAGCGCTGCCAGGCGGCGATTGAGCTGGCGCAGGCCGGGCATAACGTGGCGCTGATCAGCAGCGGCGATGCCGGTATTTACGGCATGGCCGGACTGGTGCTTGAACTGGTCAGCAAGCAGAAGCTGGATGTGGAAGTCCGCCTGATCCCGGGGATGACCGCCAGCATTGCCGCCGCCTCGCTGCTGGGCGCGCCGCTGATGCACGACTTCTGCCATATCAGCCTCAGCGACCTGCTGACCCCGTGGCCGGTGATTGAAAAACGCATTGTCGCCGCCGGGGAAGCCGACTTCGTGATCTGTTTTTACAATCCGCGCAGCCGCGGCCGCGAGGGCCATCTGGCGCGCGCCTTTGAGCTGCTGTCGGCCAGTAAAAGCGCGCAGACCCCGGTGGGGGTCGTGAAATCCGCCGGACGTAAAAAACAGGAGAAATGGCTGACCACCCTGGGGGAGATGGATTTTGCACCGGTCGATATGACCAGCCTGGTGATCGTCGGCAACAAAGCGACGTATATCCAGGATGGCCTGATGATCACGCCGCGAGGCTACGTGCTGTGAGCCACGGCGAGGTGCTGGTGATGGGCGGAACCAGCGACGCGAGGGCGCTGTGTCAGCAGCTTGACGCGGCGCAGGTCCCCTACACCCTGTCGGTGGCGACGCCCACCGGTCAGCAGCTGGCGGGGGATATTCGCGGCCAGGTGCGCTGCGGTCGCCTCGAGCTGGAGGAGATGATCGCCTGGCTGAAGGCTAACCGGACCCGCTGGGTGATCGATGCTTCGCACCCCTACGCCGAAGCGGTAAGCCGCAATATCGTCCGGGCCTGTGAAACCGCCGGCGTGCTGCTGAGCCGCTATCAGCGCCCAGAGCAGCTGAGCGGCCTGACGCATCCGCTGCTCTATACCGTGGAGAGCATTGAACAGGCCTGCGAGGTCGCCCGGCGCTTCGGCCAGCGCGTGCTGCTCACCACCGGAAGTAAAGATCTGGCGCGCTGGCGGGCGGGATTAGGTGACAAAACGCTGCTGGCCCGGGTGTTGCCGGTCGCCGATGTCATCGCCCAATGCGCCGCGCTGGGGTTTGGCGTTGGCGAGATTTTCGCCCTGTGCGGGCCGTTCAGCGCCGAATTCAACGCCGCTTTCTACCGCCAGTGCCGGGCCGATGTGGTGATCACCAAAGCCTCCGGCGCCGAAGGCGGCTATCAGGAAAAAGTACAACCCTGTCTGGATGCCGGTATCCCCTGCATCGTGATTACGCGCCCGGCGCCGCTGGTGACGGGTGAAGAGTTACTGGAAAGTCAGGCTGCCTTTGCCCGGCGCTTAGCGCGCTGGCTGGCCGCTGCTTAAGGAGTCCGAAATGAAAAAAGCGCTTCTGGTGGTCAGTTTTGGCACCAGCTATCCCGACACCTGTGAAAAGAATATCGTCGCCTGCGAGCGCGAGCTGGCGGCCAGCTGCCCGGACCGCGACACCTTTCGCGCCTTCACCTCCGGGATGATTATCCGCAAGCTCAAGCAGCGCGACGGTATCGAAATTGATACGCCGCTGCAGGCATTGCAGAAGCTGGCCGAGCAGGGCTACCAGGATGTGGCGATTCAGTCGCTGCACATTATCAACGGCGATGAGTATGAAAAGATCGTCCGCGAAGTGCAAAGCCTGCGCCCGCTGTTCCTCCGCCTGACGCTGGGGGCGCCGCTGCTGAGCAGCCATCACGATTATGTCCAGCTGATGCAGGCGCTGCGCCAGCAGATGCCGCCGCTTGCCGCCGATGAAACGGTGGTCTTTATGGGCCACGGCGCCAGCCATCACGCTTTCGCCGCCTACGCCTGTCTGGATCATATGATGACGGCGAAGGGGTTTCCGGCGCGGGTCGGCGCGGTCGAGAGCTATCCGGAAGTCGATATTCTTATCGATAGCCTGCGCCAGCAGGGGGTGAAGGGCGTGCACCTGATGCCGCTGATGCTGGTGGCCGGCGATCACGCCATTAACGATATGGCCTCGGACGAAGAGGACTCCTGGAAAACGCTGTTCAACGCCGCCGGTATCACGGCGACGCCCTGGCTGAACGGGCTGGGAGAGAATCCGGCGGTGCGCGCAATGTTCGTCGCTCACCTGCAGCAGGCGCTGAGCCTGGCAATGGAGGAGGCGGCATGAGCGGTAAACTATATGCCTTAAGTACCGGCCCTGGCGCCGCCGACCTGATCACCGTGCGCGCGGCGCGGGTGCTGGGCACGCTGGACATTCTCTACGCGCCCGCCGGACGTAAAGGCGGCGACAGCCTCGCGCTCTCCATCGTGCGCGAGTATATCGGCGAACGGACCGAAGTACGCTGCTGCCATTTCCCGATGAGCGCCGACAGCGCGGAAAAAGAGGCGGTGTGGGATGAGGTTGCCGCGGCGCTGGTTCAGGAAGTGGAAGCGGGCAAGCAGGTCGGCTTTATTACCCTCGGCGACGCCATGCTGTTCAGCACCTGGGTGTTCTTACTCCAGCGTATCGGCTGCCCGGAGTGGCTGGAGATTGTTCCCGGCGTCACCTCTTTTGCCGCCATTGCCGCGCGTTCAAAAACGCCGCTGGCCATGGAGCAGCAATCGCTGGCGGTGATCTCCTGCACCGCGCCGGAAACGGAAATCGAGCAGGCGCTGCGCCAGCATGAAAGCCTGGTGCTGATGAAAGTGTACGGGCGGTTTCCCCGCATCAAAGCGCTGCTGGCGAAAAACGGTCTGCTGGATGCCGCGCTGATGATGTCTGAAGCCACGCTGCCGGGCGAGCAGTGCTGGCGCCATCTCAATGACGTCAGCGACGACCAGCCGCTGCCCTATTTCTCGACCATTCTGGTCAATAAACAGTGGGAGTATGCAGAATGAAACGTGAACAACAGCTAAAACAGCTGTCTTTCAGCGGGTTAGCTGCGGCGCTATTGCTGATAGTGGTTCCCGAAAAGGCTTTCGCGATGCACATCATGGAGGGTTTTTTACCGCCGATGTGGGCCCTGGCATGGTGGCTGCTGTTTTTACCCTGCCTGTGGTACGGGCTGGTGCGCCTGCGCTGCATTGTGCAGGAAGATAACAATCAGAAGGTGCTGCTGGCGCTGTGCGGGGCGTTTATTTTTGTCCTCTCGGCGCTGAAAATTCCTTCCGTCACCGGCAGCTGTTCCCACCCGACCGGCGTCGGCCTGGCGGTGATTCTCTTCGGGCCTGGCGTGGTGGCGATCCTTGGCGCCATCGTGCTGCTGTTCCAGGCGCTGCTGCTGGCGCACGGTGGGCTGACGACGCTCGGCGCGAACGGCATGTCGATGGCGGTCATCGGGCCGGTGGTCGGCTATATGGTGTGGAAAATGGCCTGCCGCGCGGGCATTCGCCGCGACGTCGGGGTGTTTCTCTGCGCGATGCTGGCGGATCTGGTGACCTACTTTGTCACCTCCGTACAGCTCGGCGTGGCCTTCCCGGATCCCGCCGCCGGCGCGAGCGGATCGATCGTCAAGTTTATGGGGATCTTCTGCCTGACGCAGATCCCGATCGCCATTGCTGAAGGGCTGTTAACCGTCATGATCTACGACCAGTTGACCAAACGTCAGCTGATTACCGCACAGGGGCATTAACATGAAAAAGACGCTGATATTGTTCGCCATGGTGGTGGCGCTGGTGATCCTGCCGTTCTTTGTCGATCACGGCGGCGAATTCGGCGGTTCAGACGGCGAGGCGGAGAGCCAGATTCAGGTGGTTGCGCCGCATTATGAGCCGTGGTTCCAGCCGCTGTACGAACCGGCTAGCGGAGAAATTGAGAGCCTGCTGTTTACGCTTCAGGGCTCTCTCGGCGCGGCGGTCATTTTCTATATTCTGGGCTACAGCAAAGGCAGACAGCGCCGTGATGACCGGGTTTGACCGACTCAGCTATCAGAGCCGCTGGTTTCACGTCGCACCGGAGCGCAAGTTCCTGTTCTGGCTGCTGCTGATGGTGCTGGCTTTTACCCTGCCTCCGCTGGGGCAGGGTATCGAAATGGCACTGATTGCCGCCTTAACCTGCTGGCAGCTGCGGGTCTCGCCGTGGCGCTGGTGCCGTTGGATGGCGCTGCCGTTTGGCTTCCTGCTGATCGGCGTGCTGACCATTCTGTTCAGCGTTAGCCGCAATCCGCAGGATCTGCTGGTGAGCCTACCGCTGGGCAGCGTCTGGCTGGGCATGACGTCGGAGGGGTTGACGACCGCCAATCAGACCTTCTGGCGCAGCCTGGCGGCGCTGGCGTCCACCTTCTGGCTGGTGCTGAATCTGCCGTTCCCGCAGCTTATTGTGCTGCTCAAGCGTGGGCGGGTGCCACGGCTGCTGACCGAGCAAATCCTGCTGACCTGGCGTTTTATTTTTATTCTGTTAGACGAAGCGCTGGCGATTCACCGTGCGCAAACATTACGTTTTGGCTACCGTAGCGTGCCGAAGGGCTATCGTTCGCTGGCGATGCTGGTAGGACTGCTGTTTACCCGGGTGATGATTCGCTACCAGCAGATGAGCACCACGCTGGATATCAAACTGTATCAGGGTGATTTTCACCTTTAAGGATAAGTATGCTTGCCACGACCGATCTCTGGTTTCGCTATCAGGACGAGCCGGTGCTGAAGGGGCTGACGCTGGATTTTTCCCATCACGCCGTGACCGGACTGGTAGGGGCGAACGGCTGCGGAAAATCCACGCTGTTTATGAACCTGAGCGGTCTGCTGCGCCCGCAGAGCGGGGCGGTGCTATGGCAAGGAAAACCGCTGGACTACAGCAAGCGCGGCCTGCTGGCGCTGCGTCAGCAGGTAGCGACCGTTTTCCAGGACCCGGACCAGCAGATTTTCTATACCGATATCGACAGCGATATCGCCTTTAGCCTGCGGAACCTGGGGGTTGCGGAAGAGGAAATTGCCCGCCGGGTGGACGATGCCCTGACTCTCGTCGATGCCCAGGGGTTTCGTCACCAGCCGATTCAGTGCCTGAGCCACGGGCAGAAAAAGCGCGTGGCGATAGCCGGCGCGCTGGTGCTGCAGGCGCGCTATTTACTGCTCGACGAGCCGACGGCGGGTCTCGATCCTTCGGGACGCGCGCAGATGATCGACATCATTAAGCGTATTGCCGATCGGGGCAACCACGTGGCGATCTCCAGCCACGATATCGATCTGATCTATGAAATCAGCGATGCGGTTTACGTGTTACGCCGCGGCGAAGTGCTGGCGCACGGCGAACCCGGGGAGGTATTTGCCCGCAGCGAACTGATGGCCCAGGCCGGGCTCACCCAGCCGTGGCTGGTGAAACTGCACGCGCAGCTCGGGCTGCCGCTGTGTAAAACCGAAGAAGAATTTTTTACGCGGATGCGAAGCAACGCGATGAAGGAGGCGTCATGACGCTGGCAATTATGTTACAGGGCACCGCTTCTGACGTCGGCAAAAGCGTGCTGGTCGCGGGGCTGTGCCGGATCTTTTATCAGGACGGGCAGCGCACCGCGCCGTTTAAATCGCAGAATATGGCGCTCAATTCCGGTATCACGCCGGATGGCAAAGAGATGGGCCGCGCGCAGATTTTCCAGGCCGAAGCGGCGGGTATTATCCCGGATGTGCGCATGAACCCGGTGCTGCTTAAGCCAACCAGCGACCGCAAAGCGCAGGTGGTGCTGATGGGCAAGGTGGCGACCGATATGGACGCGGTGAGCTATCACGAATACAAGCCGCGCCTGCGGGAACAGATCCTCGCGGTTTATAACAGCCTGGCCGCCGAACATGATGTGCTGGTGCTGGAAGGGGCGGGCAGTCCGGCGGAGATCAACCTGCGCGATCGCGACATCGTCAATATGGGCATGGCCGAGATGGCCCAGTGCCCGGTGATCCTCGTGGCGGATATCGATCGCGGCGGCGTATTCGCCTCTATCTACGGCACGCTCGCGCTGCTGCACGATCGCGAGCGCGCGCGGGTCAAGGGCGTGATTATTAATAAATTTCGCGGCGACGTGGCGCTGCTGTATTCCGGGATCGAGCAGATAGAAACGCTCACTGGCGTCCCGGTGCTCGGCGTCATGCCGTGGCTGGACGTCGATCTTGAAGATGAGGACGGCGTCGCGCTGCAAAAAGGGAAATATCTGCGCACCGACAGGCGCGATATTGAGATTGCCGTGATTCAGGTGCCGCATATCTCCAATTTTACCGATTTCAACGCGCTGGCGGCGCAGCCGGACGTCCGCGTCCGCTATGTTCGCCAGCCGCAGGAGCTGGCGGCCGTGGATATGGTGATCCTGCCGGGCAGTAAAAATACGCTCGGCGACCTCGGCTGGCTGCGCGAGAGCGGCATGGCGCATGCGGTACTGCAGGCCCGGCGTCAGGGCGTACCGGTGCTGGGGATCTGCGGCGGCTATCAGATGCTCGGCGAAACCATTATCGATGAGGTGGAGTCGGGGCTTGGCACCCAGCCGGGGCTGGGGTTGCTCAATACCGTCACCCACTTTGCGCAGAGCAAAACGACGACCCAGGTCACGGCGACTCTGGCTCCGGTGCTCCCGGCGTGGCTGGCGGCAACGGCGGGGCTGGCGGTAAGCGGCTACGAAATTCATATGGGCGAAACCGAGCTGCGCGACGGCTGCCGTTCGCTGATGCAATTACATAAAGGCGGCCTGAGCGTGGCGGACGGCGCGGTCAGCGATGACGGCCTGGCGTTTGGCACCTATCTGCACGGCCTGTTCGATAGCGATGCCTTTACCCGCGCGCTGGTTAACGGCCTGCGCCAGCGTAAAGGGCTGGCGGCGCTGGATAGCGATTTCGAGTATGCGCAGTATAAATCGCGCCAGTTCGATCTGCTGGCGGAAGCGATGCGTCAGCATATTGATATCGAAAAAATCTACACCATCATGCGCCAACATCAGGAGCCCGTATGCTGACTTTAGTGACCGGCGGGGCGCGCAGCGGTAAAAGCCGCCATGCCGAAGCGCTGATCGCCCATGCGCCGCAGGTACTGTATATCGCCACCTCGCAGGTTTTTGATGACGAGATGGCGGCGAGGATCCAGCACCACCGCGACGGCAGGCCCGCGCACTGGCGCACCGCCGAGCGCTGGCGGCAGCTTGATGAGCTGATCACCCCGGATATCGCCCCGGAGGAGGCGATTTTGCTGGAATGCATCACCACCCTGGTGACCAACCTGCTGTTTGCGCTGGGGGGCGACAGCTCGCCGGACGGCTGGGATTATGCGGCGATGGAGCGGGCGATCGACGCCGAAATCGCGGTACTGATTGCCGCCTGCCAGCGCTGCCCGGCCCGCGTGGTGCTGGTGACCAACGAGGTAGGGATGGGGATTGTGCCGGAAAACCGTCTGGCCCGTCATTTCCGCGATATCGCCGGGCGCGTCAACCAGCGCCTGGCGGCGGCGGCAGACGAGGTGTGGCTGGTGGTGTCGGGCATCGGCGTAAAAATCAAATAGGCCAGGCGCGCCGTACCGGGCGTTATTCTTCCTGCTGGCTCTGCCATGAGCCAGCCAACAAGACGAGAACCTCTATGCAAAGCTTAACCTCTCTACTGGGCGCGATCCCGGCGCCTGATGAAAGCGCGATGGCGCGCGCCCGGCTTCATATCGACGGCCTGCTGAAACCGCCCGGAAGCCTTGGACGCCTTGAAGATCTTGCCGTGCAGCTGGCGGGCATGCCCGGTCTTGACGGCGTGCCGCAGGTGAAAAAAAAGGCGCTGCTGGTGATGTGCGCCGACCACGGCGTGTGGGACGAAGGGGTCGCCATTTCGCCAAAAGCGGTGACCGCGATTCAGGCGGCGAATATGACGCTGGGCAAAACCGGCGTTTGCGTACTGGCGGCGCAGGCGGGCGCGAAGATGCACGTGATTGATGTTGGAATCGATGCCGAGCTGATACCGGGCGTCATCAACATGCGCGTGGCGCGCGGCTGCGGCAATATCGCCGTTGGTCCGGCAATGCGCCGCAGCCAGGCGGAAGAGCTGCTGCTGGAGGTGATGCGCTATACCCGGGGGCTGGCGGAGGATGGCGTCACGCTGTTTGGCGTCGGGGAGCTCGGAATGGCCAATACCACCCCGGCGGCGGCGATTGTCAGCGTCCTGACCGGCAGCGATGCCCAGGAGGTGGTGGGCATTGGCGCTAATCTGCCGTTGGCGAAGGTTGGCAATAAAGTTGAGGTGGTACGCCGGGCCATCGCCGTTAACCGCCCCGATCCGCATGATGGTCTGGACGTGCTGGCGAAAGTGGGCGGTTTTGATTTATTGGGGATGACGGGGGTGATGCTGGGCGCGGCCTCCTGCGGCCTGCCGGTGGTGCTCGATGGCTTCCTCTCCTACGCCGCGGCGCTGGCGGCGTGCCGAATGGCGCCGCAGGTGAAACCCTATCTTATCCCGTCGCACTATTCGGCGGAGAAGGGGGCGCGTATCGCGCTGGCGCACCTGGAGCTGGAACCGTATCTCAACATGGGGATGCGCCTGGGCGAAGGCAGCGGCGCGGCGCTGGCGATGCCGATCGTGGAAGCGGCCTGCGCGATGTATCACGAAATGGGGATGCTGGCGGCGAGCAATATTGTGTTGCCGAAGGGCTGAGAAGGTGGGGGAGCGGCGCTGCGCCGTTCCCGGAATTCTGTAGCAGATTCGCGGAGCGCAGAAACAAAAAAACACCCTGGAGGGTGTTTGTAATGTTGGTTGCGGGGGCCGGATTTGAACCGACGACCTTCGGGTTATGAGCCCGACGAGCTACCAGGCTGCTCCACCCCGCGTCACCGTACTGCTTTACTTCATCAAATTTTAATTGGTTGCGGGGGCCAGATTTGAACTGACGACCTTCGGGTTATGAGCCCGACGAGCTACCAGGCTGCTCCACCCCGCGTCCGTGGAAGCGCACTATACTCCGCTAGCGAGATGATGCAACCTTTTTTCGACCAAATCGACATTTTTGTAAGAATTGGCTTATAAAACGCCATGTTGTGGTGTTTTTTTACACAAATCTGTGCCATCGATGAGATCGCGCATTTCAATAGCCCCGGCGCTTTGTTATCTTCAACACGCACTAAGGCTTCGCAGCAAAAGATGAGACACCATGAAAGGACGTTGGGCAAAATATGTAGCGACGGGGGCAATGCTGGCCATGCTCGCCGCCTGTTCCTCAAAACCGACCGACCGCGGTCAGCAATATAGCGATGGCAAGTTCACCCAGCCGTTTTCACTGGTAAACCAGCCGGATGCCGTCGGGGCGCCGATCAATGCCGGCGACTTCTCCGAGCAGGTTAATCAAATTCGTAACGCTTCGCCGCGCCTCTATAACAGCCAAAGCAACGTCTATAACGCGCTGCAGGAGTGGCTGCGTGCCGGCGGCGACACCCGTACGCTGCGCCAGTTTGGCATCGACGCCTGGCAGATGCAGGGCACCGACAACTATGGCAACGTCCAGTTTACCGGCTACTACACGCCGGTGGTGCAGGCGCGCCACACCCGCCAGGGCGAATTCCAGTACCCCATTTACCGGATGCCGCCGAAGCGCGGCAAGCTGCCGTCCCGCGCCAGCATTTATGCCGGCGCGCTGAGCGATAACTATGTGCTGGCGTACAGCAACTCGCTGATGGATAACTTCATCATGGACGTGCAGGGCAGCGGTTATATCGACTTTGGCGATGGTTCGCCGCTCAACTTCTTTAGCTATGCCGGGAAAAACGGCTGGCCCTATCGCAGCATCGGCAAAGTGCTGATCGACCGCGGGGAAGTGAAGAAAGAAGATATGTCGATGCAGGCGATCCGCGAGTGGGGTGAAAAGCACAGCGAAGCGGAAGTGCGTGAGCTGCTGGAGCAGAACCCGTCGTTCGTGTTCTTTAAACCGCAGTCTTTCGCTCCGGTGAAAGGGGCCAGCGCCGTGCCGCTGATTGGCCGCGCCTCGGTGGCCTCCGACCGGTCGATTATTCCGCCGGGAACCACCTTGCTGGCCGAGGTGCCTCTGCTGGATAATAACGGCAAGTTTAACGGCCAATACGAACTGCGACTGATGGTCGCCCTCGATGTCGGCGGGGCCATCAAAGGCCAGCATTTCGATATTTACCAGGGCATTGGCCCGGATGCCGGGCATCGTGCCGGCTGGTATAACCACTACGGCCGCGTATGGGTGCTGAAAAACGCCCCGGGCGCGGGCAACGTCTTTAGCGGCTAGTACTCACGTTCTTTTCCCCGGTCGCGCTGCGCTTACCGGGGCTACGGTAGCCCGGGTAAGGCGCTTGCGCCGCGACCCGGGAATGTCCACTAATTCTGAGGTTATATGTCTGTTGTAATCAGCGATGCCTGGCGCCAGCGTTTTGGCGGTACGGCACGTTTATATGGTGAAAAAGCGCTGCAATGTTTTGCCGACGCCCACGTCTGCGTGGTCGGCATCGGCGGGGTCGGCTCGTGGGCGGCGGAAGCGCTGGCGCGAACCGGCATCGGGGCGATCACCCTTATCGATATGGACGATGTCTGCGTCACCAATACCAACCGCCAGATCCACGCCCTCAGCGGCAATGTCGGGCTGGCGAAAGCCGAAGTGATGGCGGAGCGTATTCGCCTGATCAACCCGGAGTGTCGGGTGACGGTAGTGGATGATTTCGTGACCCCGGAAAACGTGGCGGAATACCTGGGCGCCGGCTTCAGCTACGTCATCGACGCCATCGACAGCGTCCGGCCGAAAGCGGCGTTAATCGCTTACTGTCGTCGCCATAAGGTGCCGCTGGTCACCACCGGCGGCGCGGGCGGACAAATCGATCCGACGCAAATCCAGGTCGCCGATCTGGCGAAAACCATTCAGGATCCGCTGGCGGCCAAACTGCGCGAGCGGCTGAAAAGCCAGTTTGGGGTGGTGAAAAACAGCAAAGGCAAGCTCGGCGTGGACTGTGTCTTCTCTACCGAAGCGCTGGTCTACCCGCAGGCGGACGGCAGCGTCTGCGCGATGAAGAGCACGGCGGAAGGGCCGAAGCGGATGGACTGCGCATCCGGGTTTGGCGCGGCGACGATGGTGACCGCGACCTTTGGCTTTGTCGCGGTATCCCATGCGCTGAAGAAAATGCTGGCGAAGGCGGAGCGGCAGACGGCGTAAATTCCCGGGTCGCGGCGCAGGCGCCTTACCCGGGCTACAAGACAATTCCCCGGAGGCACCTGTCCGGGCGACAAAACCGCACGAACCCGTAGCCCGGGCAAGGCGCGTCAAGCGCCGCCCCCGGGATGAGCTTAAACCTCAACCTCGCGGGCGGCGGCGAGCACCGCTTCGCTCAGGGCGCTGAGCCCCTGGCTGCGCGAGGCGCTCAGCTGGCCGCGCAGCCCCAGCGCATCAAATAGCGCCAGCGGATCATGCGCCAGCAGATCAGCGGCGCTTTTGCCTTCAATGGCGGTCAACAGCACCGCCAGCATGCCGCGCACAATCCGTCCTTCGCTGTCGCCAAAGAAGTGCAGCCTGCCTTCGGCATCCTCCTCATAGCCCAGCCAGACGCGGTTTTCACACCCGGCAATCTCCCGGGCCTGCGCTTTGCGCTCATCGGTCAGCGTCGGCAGCTTTTTGCCCAATAAAATCAGCTGCCGATATTTATCCTCCCACTGGTTCAGCGGGGCAAAGGTCTGGCGCAGCGTGGCGTCGGTAATGGTCGTGCCGAAGGGATGCAGAGTTGTCATTAATCCACCAGAATTTCCAGAGCGCGATCCACCGCGTGGACCAGCGCCGCAACATCGTCTTGGGTATTGTAGGGGGCGAAAGAGGCCCGCAGCGTGCCGCTGACCCCTAAGGCCGCCAGCAGCGGCTGGGCGCAGTGTTGCCCGGCGCGCAGGGCAATGCCGGACTCCGCCAGCAGCGTCACCAGATCGCTGTGATGAATACCGTCGAACTCAAAGGCGAGCAGGCTTGATTGCTGGCAGCGGAAAGAGCGGAAGCCCGGCCGTTTCGCCAGCGCCTCTTCCGCCAGGCTCGCCAGACTGCGGCTCCAGTTTTCCGCCTGGCCGATATCGCTCTGCGCCAGCCACTCCAGCGCGGCGCTCAGGCCAATCACCCCGGCGACATTGGGCGTACCGGCCTCAAGGCCATAGGGCGCCGGCTGCGGCGTAAAGCCGTCAAAGCTGACCTCGGCGATCATCTTCCCGCCGCCGAGCCAGGGCGACATTGCCGCCAGCAGTTCGCTTTTACCGTACAGGGCGCCGATCCCGGTCGGGCCATACAGCTTATGACCGGAAAAGGCGTAAAAATCGATATCCAGCGCCTGCACGTCCGCGGGGAAATGCACCGCCCCCTGTGCGCCATCGACCATCACCACCATTCCGGCGGCGTGAGCAAGGCGGATGGCCTGCGCCAGGTCCGGGCAGCCGCCGGTGACGTTGGACATCTGCCCGATGGCCAGCACCCGGCTGCGCGGGGTGATGAGCGCGCCGAGGCTGGCGATATCCGGCAGCCGGTCGGCGCCAAGCGGCAGCTTGACCACTCTGGCGCCGGTCTGCCCGGCCACCATCAGCCAGGGCACGAGGTTGGCATGATGCTCGGCTTCGCTGACGATAATTTCATCGCCAGGCTGCAGGCGCGGCCGGACGTAGCTCTGCGCCACCATATTGATGGCCTCCGTGGTCCCCCGCGTCCAGACGATATCTTTGCCGGAGGGGGCGTTCAGCCACGCCGCCACGCGCTCGCGGGCCGCCTCATAGCGCTCGGTCAGCCGCTGGGCGGCGGCGAATTGACTGCGGTGGACGTTGCCGGCGCTCAGGCGATAAAACTGGTCGCTGGCGTCGATCACCGCCAGCGGTTTGAGCGCCGTCGCCGCGCTGTCGAGATAGACGCCGGCGTCGGCCAGAGCCGGAAACTGCGCGCGAAAGTGCGCAGGGTTGAATGCGTTCATGGAATTCCTCGTATCAATACCGCGATCGTCGCGCAATTTGCCGGGCGTGACAAGGCCTCTGCGTCCTGTGGAATTGTCCGAATGTGACTCCATATGGGGCAAAGAGGGTTATGCTGAAAAGTGTTGGGTTTGTGTTTTAACCTATTACTTAACGAGTCACGAATAGTATAAATAGCCGTAAGGAGAGAAAAATGAAAATGACTAAGGCCGCTGCGATTATCTCTGCCTGTATGCTGACTCTGGGCCTGAGCGCCTGTTCCTCTAACTATGTGATGCATACCAATGATGGGCGGACCATCGTCACCGACGGGAAACCGCAAACCGATAATGATACTGGCATGATCTCGTATAAGGACGCGTGGGGCAACAAACAGCAGATCAATCGCTCTGACGTGAAACAGCTGGGTGAGCTGGACGAGTAAGGCAGTAAAAAGGCAAAAAAAAGCACCGCGCGTTGCGGTGCTACATTAAATCACTATGGACAGACAGGGTAAATGTACAGGAAGTGAAAAGGGGTAGCCTTGCTACCAGGGTCTGCAAAGACAGACCAATTGCAAACACAACAACACAACATCACAACCGTAAGCCAAAAGCTTGATGGAACACGCATTCCAAAAAAAGCTTCTCGTTCCGGCTCAGGAAGTGCCGCCACTATAGGTATTTGCTGGTAGAACCTCAACGGACAATTTATAATGGCTCAGATAAAAAAAACTAATAGGTTAACCGTTGTTTCCTATTTGTTAAATTGAGTTAACATCTAAGCCAGAATAACCATGTCGAAGCGATTACCTCCTCTGAATGCATTACGTGTTTTTGATGCAGCCGCACGCCATCTCAGCTTCACTCGGGCAGCCGATGAGCTTTTTGTGACGCAGGCCGCAGTCAGCCACCAAATCAAGTCTCTCGAGGATTTTCTGGGCCTTAAGCTGTTCCGTCGGCGCAATCGTTCGCTGCTGTTAACGGAAGAAGGGCAAAGCTATTTTCAGGATATTAAAGAGATTTTTTCGCAACTGACGGAAGCGACGCGTAAACTGCAGGCGCGCAGCGCCAAAGGGGCCTTAACGGTCAGTTTATTGCCAAGTTTCGCCATCCAGTGGCTGGTGCCGAGACTCACAAGCTTTAACTCAGCTTATCCGGGAATCGACGTCAGGATCCAGGCGGTGGACCGTCAGGAGGATAAGCTGGCGGACGATGTCGACGTGGCAATTTTTTACGGTCGCGGCAACTGGCCGGGCCTGCGTGTGGAAAAACTGTACGCCGAGTATCTGCTGCCGGTCTGTTCCCCGCTGCTGCTCACCGGCGACAAGGCATTGAAAACGCCTGCCGATCTGGCGCAACATACGCTGCTTCACGATGCGTCCCGCCGCGACTGGCAAACTTATACCCGCCAGCTGGGTCTAAGCCATATTAATGTGCAGCAGGGGCCGATTTTCAGCCACAGCGCGATGGTGCTGCAGGCGGCCATTCATGGGCAGGGCGTGGCGCTGGCCAATAACGTCATGGCGCAGTCCGAAATTGAGGCCGGTCGCCTGGTGTGTCCGTTTAATGATGTTCTGGTCAGTAAGAATGCGTTTTACCTTGTTTGCCATGACAGTCAGGCAGAACTGGGTAAAATAGCCGCTTTCCGGCAGTGGATTCTGGCGAAAGCGGCAAGTGAACAAGAAAAATTCCGCTTTCGTTATGAACAATAATTACTTGTAGGGTAACAACATGACCAGCCGTTTTATGCTGATATTCGCCGCGATTAGCGGCTTTATCTTTGTGGCTCTGGGTGCCTTCGGCGCGCATGTCTTAAGTCAATCGCTCGGCGCGGCGGAGATGGCCTGGATCCATACCGGCCTGGAGTATCAGGCCTTCCATACCCTGGCGATTTTTGGTCTGGCGGTGGCGATGCAGCGTCGGATCAGTATCTGGTTCTACTGGAGCAGCGTGTTTCTGGCGTTAGGGACCGTGCTGTTCAGCGGCAGCCTCTACTGCCTGGCGCTCTCTCATTTACGCCTGTGGGCGTTCGTGACCCCGGTGGGCGGCGTGAGCTTCCTCGCCGGCTGGGTTTTAATGTTAATTGGTGCAATTCGTCTGAAACGTAAGGGCGTTGTTCATGAATAAGGTTGTCCTCTATTGTCGCCCTGGGTTTGAGAAAGAGTGCGCAGCAGAAATTACCGATAAGGCCGCCCGCCTTGAGGTGTTTGGTTTTGCCCGGGTCAAAGAAGACTCTGGCTATGTGATTTTTGAAGGCTATCAGCAGGATGATGGCGAGAAGCTGGTGCGCGATCTGCCGTTCAGCTCGCTGATCTTCGCCCGCCAGATGTTTGTGGTCGGCGAACTGCTGCGCGACCTGCCGCCGGAGGATCGCATCACGCCGATCGTCGGCATGCTGCAGGGCGTGGTGGAGAAGGGCGGCGATCTGCGCGTCGAGGTGGCGGACACTAACGAAAGCAAAGAGCTGATGAAGTTCTGCCGCAAGTTTACCGTGCCGCTGCGCGCGGCGCTGCGCGAAGCGGGCGTCCTGACCCGCTATGAAACGCCGAAGCGTCCGGTGGTGCATGTGTTCTTTATCGCCCCGGGCTGCTGCTATACCGGCTACTCGTACAGCAACAACAACTCGCCGTTCTATATGGGCATTCCGCGGCTGAAGTTTCCGTCCGACGCCCCGAGCCGCTCCACCCTTAAGCTGGAAGAGGCGTTCCACGTCTTTATTCCGGCGGACGAGTGGGACGAGCGCCTGGCGAACGGCATGTATGCCGTCGACCTTGGCGCCTGCCCGGGCGGCTGGACCTATCAGCTGGTGAAGCGCAACATGTGGGTCTCTTCGGTCGATAACGGTCCGATGGCCCAGAGCCTGATGGATACCGGCCAGGTGACCTGGCTGCGCGAAGACGGTTTCCGCTATCGTCCGAACCGCAACAACATCTCGTGGATGGTCTGCGATATGGTGGAGAAGCCGGCGAAAGTGGCGGCGCTGATGGCGCAGTGGCTGGTCAA
Organism: Klebsiella sp. JB_Kp004; assembly: GCF_040065795.1. NCBI lineage: Bacteria > Pseudomonadati > Pseudomonadota > Gammaproteobacteria > Enterobacterales > Enterobacteriaceae > Klebsiella > Klebsiella sp. JB_Kp004. The sequence continues at coordinate 101,266 of NZ_JBEAKW010000003.1, forward strand.
CGGCTGGTGCCGGGAGACCATCTTCAACCTCAAACTGCCGATGAAAAAGCGCTACGAAGAGGTGTCGCAGAACCTGGCCTATATTCAGGCCCAACTGGACGAGCACGGCATTAATGCCCAGATCCAGGCGCGTCAGCTGTATCACGATCGTGAAGAGGTGACCGTTCACGTGCGTCGCCTGTGGGCCGCCGTCGGCGGACGTCGCGACGAGCGTTAATCTCTCACCCTCAGGCCGGAGACGCGTGCTTGTCCTCCGGCCTTCGCCGCATGCTTAAGGCTGCGGCGCATCCGACACAATATGCGTCACGTCATCCAGATGACCAATTCTTGCCTCGCCGGAACGGTTGAACTTACTTTTATCGATCAGCAGCAGCGACTGCGCCGCCCGCTTAAGCAGGATCGATTTGAAGTCGGCATTGAACGCATTGGAGTCCCACAGCGCGCCCTGCGGGTCGATGCCTTCGCAGGAAAAAATAAACAGATCGATCTCCAGCGATTTCAGCTGGGAAATCAGCGCCGGGTTAACGTAGCAGCCATATTTCCGCTGCAGGGTGCCGCCGGAGCAGGTGAGGGCGATCTGGTCGCGTTTGGCCAGCTCCTGGCAGATGGGCTGGCTGTTGGTAAAAACGTGCAGCGGGCGGTCCGGCAGCTGGCGGGCGAGGTACCAGCAGGTGGAGCTGGCATCGAGGGCGATGACCATGCCTTCGTCAATCCAGGCCAGCGCTTCGCGGGCGATGTCGGCTTTATGCGCGTAATGGCTTTTCAGGCGCATGTGGAAAGGGTCGCCGCTGTCCTGGCTGCGCTGGTGGATCACTTTGGCCCGGCCGTGGTTGCGCAGCACTTTGCCCTGCGCCTGCAGCTCGCTGAGATCGCGGCGAATGGTTTCCCTGCTGACGTTGAGCTGTTTTGACAACGTTTCGGTGGTCAGGCTGCTGTGGTTGATCAGGAGATCGACGATCGCCTGCTGGCGGGCCGCTTTCATTTATTCTCACCCCATCATTGATTGAGCGTCTGCATCAGGCAGACGCTCCGGCATGAGATTACGGCGTGACTCCTTTTTTTAAAAGGATATTTCCGTACTTAGCGCACTCTCCTGTGATAACGATCGCAAAGGCTTTTTGCGCCCGGTCGTAGAAGGCGAAGCGGTCAATCCGCACGATGTCCGGGCAGGGGGCCTGCGCCGAGAGCGCCTGCCGATAGCGCTGTTCCACCGTCGGGTCGAGGGCATCGCCTTCGACGGCGGCCATCATCACCAGCGGCGGCGCGTAGCTGTCTAACTCGAACAGCGGGATAATCGCCTGCAGCAGGTCGCTGACCCGCAGGCCGTCGGCCCGGATCACCTGCGGACCCATGCTGTGCGCCGGGAAGTGGGCATCGGAAAAAATAATTTCATCCCCATGGCCCATTTCGGCCAGCACTTTCAGCAGTTCCGGCGATATCAGCGGGGAAATGGTTTTGAGCATCTCAGGCTTCCTCTGTGAATTCAGGTTCAGTTTGCGGCCAAAAATAGCGGTAGCGGTACGCGACCTGCGCTCTGGCCTGCTCCGGCGAAGAGAACTCGCCCACGCCATACCAGCCAAACATCGCCGCGCCGGCCACCGTGGTTTCGGCATCGTCGAGCACTTTGATCGGTATTCCCAGCCGGTCGGCCTTGATCTGGTTCCACAGCGCGTTGCGGCTGCCGCCGCCGACCAGCAGCAGCTCTTTCGCCCGGAAGCGGCCGATGTTTTCCAGGGTTTGCAGATGCTGCGCTAACTGGTCGCTTAACCCCTCCAGCGCGGCACGGTAAAAATGGCCGCGGGTGGTGTTGAGCGTGACGCCCTGCCAGCCGGCGTGCTGGCTGGCGAGCAGGTCGCACTGCATCCTGACGCCCTGAGCGCCGGGCGGGATCGCCTGGGCTTCGTCAATCAGAGTTTGCCACGGCGTGTCGGCGCTCCACAGCAGCTTACGCACCCATTCGAGCACGCCGGAGGCCAGCCACTGCATCCCCGGGTTATAGCGTCCCGGCTGGCTGTCCAGTTCGCAGGTGGAGCCGCTGTAGTCGCCGAGCAGCGAGGTGTCGACCTGCGCGCTGCGCACCATCAGGATCTCCCAGGTCCCGGAGGAGAGCACCGGCTCATCCTGCCCGGCGCCGGCGCCAAACAGGGCGAACTGGGTGTCGTGCCCGGCCGAGATAACCGGGATCCCGACGGGAAGGCCCAACAGCGCAGCGGCCTCCGGCAGCAGGGCGCCGATCGGCTGGCCCGCTTCAACCAGCCGTGGGAACAGGCGGCGCGGCAGGCCGGTTGCCTGCAGGATCGGCGCGCTGAAATCGCGCTGCCGGAGATCGAGCATCTGGCTGGTGCCCGCCATGGTGAGGTCGGTGGTGAACTCCCCGGTCAGCCGATGGTTGATCAGCGACGAAATGAACAGCCAGGCATGGGCCTGCGCCAGCAGCTGCGGGTGGTTCTCTTTCAGCCAGATCAGCTTATACAGGGTATTGAACGCAAAGGCGCCGACGCCGGCGATTTGCTGCAGCTGGCGTGCGGGCATATACCGGCTGATGGTGTCCATCACCGCCGCGGTGCGCGGGCATTTCCAGCTGATGATCGGATACAGCAGCGCACCCTGCTCATCCACCAGCGCGCCATCGACGCCAAAGGTTGTAACGGCGATGCCGCGCACCGTGCAGGAGGCCAGCGGGTCGTGGATCTGCCGACAGCAATCGGCAAAGCGCTGCATAATGGCCTCCAGCGACCACTGGTGCCAGTCGCTGCGCTCGGCGGCGATGTCGCTGGCGTTTGCCGTGGCGGCGCGGGCGACAATGTTCCCCTGTCGGTCAACGGCCATCGCCCGCACGTTCGTGGCGCCGCAGTCGAGGACCAGGATAACGTCTTGCTTCATAGTGACTCCCGAAACAACATTGCCGAATGGCGCGGCGCTTATCCGGCCTACAAACAGCGCGCGTCTGTAGGCCCGGTAAGCCTGCGCCACCGGCTAAACCCACCAGTTAACGCTTATACAGCGGCCCGTAGTTCTGGCAGGCGCGATAGTCCTGGCCTTCGATGTCCATGCCGTGCGCGGCCCAGGCGGAGGGGCGGTAGATTTTCGCCGCTTCCACGTTGTGCATGCAGACCGGAATGCGCAGCATGGCGGCGAGGGTAATGAAATCCGCGCCGACATGGCCGATGGTCAGCACGCCGTGGTTGGCGCCCCAGTTGGCCATGACCGAGTACACATCGCTGAACGGGCCCTTGCCGGTGAGGCGCGGGGCAAACCAGGTGGTGGGCCAGGTGGAGTTGGTGCGGGCGTCGAGCTGGTCGTGCATCGCTTTGGGCAGCGCCACGCTCCAGCCTTCGGCAATTTGCAGCACCGGTCCCAGACCTTTGATGATGTTCACCCGGGTCATGGTGAACGGCACGCCGCCTTCGGTCAGGAAGCGGGAAGAGAAGCCGCCGCCGCGGAAGTATTCATGGATAGCCGGGCACCATTCGGTGGCCGCGAGGCAGGCATCCGCCTCGTTCTGTTCAATCTCCCAGTGAGGTTTCATCGTCGGGTTGCCCTGCGCGTCGCGCTGCTGGCAGGAGCCGTCCAGCGCCGCGGAGCCGGAGTTAATCAGGTGAATAATGCCGTGCTCCGCCCGGCCGGTGAGCGGCTGCCCGGTGACGCGCTCAACGGCGTCCGGCGACCAGTAGGTGCGCACGTCGGCAAACACCTGGGCGGTGCCGGTGAGCTGGTGGCCCATCAGCATGGCCACGCCGTTGAGGCTGTCGTTTTCGGTGGCGACGACGAACGGCTCGCGCACGCCGTTCCAGTCAAAAGAGCTGTTGAGCAGCGCTTCGGCGGTATCGCCATTGGGATATTGATCGGTCCAGTGGCGCTGGCCCTGGAAACCGGCGGCGATGGCGTTGTAGCCCAGCGACTCCTCCACCAGCCCTTTTTCCGCGAGCTTCGCGTTGCCCTGCATCATATCGCGGATGCACATCGCCATCAGCAGGCTCTCTTTCAGCACCGCGCGGCTCTGCGTTTCATTGCGCTTATACTGCTCGGCGTTCTGATCTTCGCCGTAGCGGAAATGTTTATCCGCCCACGCCAGCGCCATCTCCAGCTCGGTTTCATCATAGATTTTCTGATCGATTCGCCGGCGCAGCTCCGTCATGTCGACTGCCTGAACCTTCATCCCGAGCCAGGATTCAAAGAAGTTGTGGTCGACGATGGAGCCGGCGATGCCCATTGAGACGCCGCCCAGCGACAGATAGCTTTTCCCTTTCATACTGGCGACGGCCAGGCCGGCGCGAGCGAAGCGCAACAGTTTTTCTTCGACGTCCGCCGGGATGGAGGTGTCATCGGCATCCTGCACGTCATGCCCGTAGATGGAGAACGCCGGGATCCCTTTCTGGCTGTGGGCCGCCAGCGCGGCGGCCAGATAGACCGCCCCCGGACGTTCGGTGCCGTTAAAGCCCCAGATGGCCTTCGGGCGCAGCGGATCCATGTCGATGGTTTCACTGCCGTAGCACCAGCAGGGGGTGACGGTGATGGTGACGCCAACGTTCTGGCTGCTGAATTTCTCTTCACAGGCGGCCGACTCGGCCATGCCGGCGATGCAGGTATCGGCGATCACGCACTCCACCCGGGCGCCGCAGGCATGGCGCAGCTTCTCGCTGATAAGCGCGGCGGTGGCTTTCGCCATGTTCATGGTTTGCGCTTCCAGCGATTCGCGGACCCCCATGCGACGACCATCGATTACCGGGCGGATACCGATCTTCGGTAAGCTGATTTTTTTCATTACAGATCCCTCAGGTTATGCGGATAACAGGTTTAGTTCGTCGCCGCTTGCGAGCGGAAACGGGCAAAAATAAAGATGATGGCGAAGCACAGCGCCGGGACCAGCTCAGCGGTCGGGATATTGCCGGCGGCATCGCTGACAAAGCCCATCACCGGGGTGACGATCCCGCCGCCGATGATGGTCATGACGATAAAGGACGAGCCATATTTGGTGTCCTGGCCCAGCTGCTTAATCCCCAACGAGAAGATGGTCGGGTACTGAATGGACATAAAGGCGCTGCACAGGGTCAGGGCCAGCAGGCCGACGTGGCCGCCGCTGAAGGCGGAGAGCAAACAGAGCAGCATGGCGATAAGCGCATAGACAGCCAGTACGTTATGCGGCGCGAAGCGGCGGATAAGCCAGGTGCCGGTGAAACGGCCAATGAAGAAACAGACCATGGTGCCGGTGAGGTAGTTGGCGGCGAAACCGGCCGTCATGCCCGGGATCTCTTCGACAGCGTAGCGAATCAGATAGCTCCAGCAGGCGGTCTGCGCGCCGACATAGCAGAACTGGGCCAGTACCGCCCAGCGCCAGTGGCGGATGCGCATCAGGCGCGACAGCGAGGCGAGAAAAGTGCTCTGCGCGCTGTCGCTGTGGTCATCGCTTTGCAGCGACGGGAAGCGGGTGCAGACGATCAGCAGGGCGACCAGCAGCACGATGGCCACGATAATCATATAGGGGGTTTGTACCGACAGGACCAGGCTGTGCTTCCAGGCGCCGAGCTGTTCTGGGGTCATGCTATCCAGCACCTCCTGCGGCTGATGCGGCACGTTGGACAAAATAAGGCTCTGACCAAATACCACGGCGATAATGGCGCCAAATGAGTTAAAGGTCTGGGCCAGATTAAGACGGAAGTGACCGCCGCTTTCCGGACCGAGAACGGTGACAAACGGGTTGGCCGCAGTTTCCAGACAGCCAAGCCCGGCGGCGATAATAAATAATCCAATCAGAAATAGGGTGTAATTCATCACTTCGGCGGCAGGCCAGAACAGCGCGGCGCCGCAGGCATATAAAAACAGACCAGTAAGAATGCCTGCTTTATAGCTGAATTTTTTCATCAGCATCCCGGCGGGGATGGGAATAACAAAATAGCCAAAATAAAAAGCTGACTGGATTAATCCGGCCTGAAAGTTAGTCAGCGTAAAGGCCTGTTGAAATTGCGGTAATAAAATATCATTAAGATTATTGGCCACGGCCCACAGAAAAAAGAGGGAGCACAGCAGAGCAAAAGGAATAATATAGCTCTTACTCTGCCCGCTCTCCATGGCGCGGTAACTTTGCGTTGGTATCGTTGTGTTTCCCATAGCGTCCTCATCAGTTCAGAAGCAGTTACAACAGCATTCAGGGCGCAGTCTGGTGCTGCAGCAGACCGCAAAATTAAGTGAGCTCAGGTGACGCGCCGGTGAGTGAAATGAAAGTCACGGCGGAACTCATGGCTTCATTTTCAAATAAAAACCGCCTGTTAATATGATGAGGGTCACACTTAGCGCTCTGCGGACCATTTTATGTGATAATTGTCACTTTAATTTTTCAAAATCGCTGACCGTTTGAGGAAATAAATTCACAAAACCACAACGCTAATGACCGATTGAATATATATCGTGGAAAACGGGCAAATGTTACAGGAAAATAAAATGCCCGCTTGATGGAATATTTTTAAGAACGGGCATTTTAAATGGTCGATTAACCAGTCTGATCCCTTTTTTTAGGGCGGAATAATTGACGTGGTTCACAAAATATGGCGATGAAAATTCCCCTGTGATTATTCAGGCTGAAGATGGAGATCATTATTCAACCTATCCCACGGTAGCCAACAATAATTGCGTTGCCCTGCCGTTGACGGATGATGAGTCGCCAAAAGAGGAAAGCAATGGAAAGAAACAGACTGGCCCGGCAGATTATCGATACCTGCCTGGAAATGACCCGCCTGGGGTTAAATCAGGGGACCGCCGGCAATGTCAGCGTGCGCTATCAGGGGGGGATGCTGATCACGCCCACCGGCATCCCGTATGAAAAACTGACGGAAGAGAAGATCGTCTTTATTGATGCCGACGGCCAGCATGAGCAGGGAAAACTGCCCTCCAGCGAATGGCGTTTCCATCAGGCGGCCTACCAGACGCGGCCCGATGCCCAGGCGGTGGTCCACAATCACGCTGTGCATTGTACGGCGGTGTCGATCCTCAACCGGCCCATTCCGGCCATCCACTATATGATCGCCGCGGCGGGCGGGAATTCGATCCCCTGCGCGCCCTATGCCACCTTTGGCACCCGCGAACTGTCTGAGCATGTCGCGGTGGCGCTGAAGCACCGCAAAGCCACGCTGCTGCAGCATCATGGCCTGATCGCCTGCGAGGCCAGCCTGGAGAAAGCGCTCTGGCTGGCGCATGAAGTGGAAGTCCTGGCCCAGCTTTATCTCAGCACGCTGGCGATTACCGACCCGGTACCGGTGCTGGATGACGAGGCGATCGCCATCGTGCTGGAGAAGTTCAAAACCTACGGATTACGCATTGAAGAGTGATGCCGCAACGCTAACAGGAGAGACGCGATGGCAAACCGAATGATCCTCAACGAAACGGCGTGGTTTGGCCGGGGGGCGATAAACGCATTAACCGATGAAGTGATGCGGCGCGGTTATCGCAAGGCATTGATCGTGACCGACAGTACCCTCGCGCAGTGCGGCGTGGCGGCAAAAGTCACTGACAAACTGGACGCCGCCGGGCTGGCATGGGACATGTTCAGCGATGTGATCCCCAATCCCACCATCGCCGTGGTCCAGCAGGGGCTGCAGGCCTTTCAGCGCAGCGGGGCGGATTACCTGATCGCCATCGGCGGCGGTTCGCCTCAGGATACCTGTAAGGCGATCGGTATTATTCAGCGTAACCCGGCGTTCGCCGATGTCCGCAGCCTGGAGGGGCTGTCGCCCACCCGTCAGCCCAGCGTGCCGATCTTCGCGGTGCCGACCACCGCGGGTACCGCGGCGGAGGTGACGATTAACTATGTCATCACCGATGAAGAACAGCGGCGTAAGTTTGTCTGCGTCGACCCGCACGATATTCCGCAGGTGGCCTTTATCGATGCCGATATGATGGACGCCATGCCGCCGGCGCTGAAGGCGGCCACCGGCGTCGACGCCCTGACGCACGCTATCGAAGGGTTCCTCACCCGCGGCGCCTGGGCTTTGACCGATGCGCTGCACCTCAAAGCCATCGAGATCATCGCCGGCGCGCTGCGCGGCTCGGTTGCCGGAGACGCCGGAGCGGGGGAAGCCATGGCGCTCGGCCAGTATGTGGCGGGGATGGGATTTTCCAACGTCGGGCTTGGCCTGGTGCACGGCATGGCGCATCCGCTCGGCGCTTTTTACAACACGCCGCACGGTGTGGCGAATGCCATCCTGCTGCCGCACGTGATGCGCTTTAATGCTGAGGCGACCGGGGACAAATATCGCGATATCGCCAGGGCGATGGGCGTCAAAGTGGAAGCGTTAAGCCTGACCGCCGCGCGCCTGGCGGCGGTGGAGGCGGTCTGCCAGCTCAACCGCGATGTCGGTATTCCCGGCCATCTGCGCGAGGTGGGCGTCAGGAAAGAGGATATTCCGGCGCTGGCCCAGGCGGCGCTGGCGGATGTGTGTACCGGCGGCAACCCGCGCGAGGCGAGCCTGGCCGATATCGTCGGGTTATATCAGGCGGCCTGGTGAGGGGCCGGCCCGGCCGAAGCAGGCAGTGCCGCCGCGCTCGGGTAGGGTCAGCGCGTCAGCCGCAGCTGCTGCAGATTGCCGTCCAGCTGTAGGTCGGTCTGCAGGCGGGCGACTTCCCGGCAGGTGAAGGCCATTTCCTGATGCGTTGCCAGCTTTTTGCGCCACTTTTCCGGGACCTCGGCCAGGCGGGCATACAGCCCCTCCAGGTCCTGGAACTCGTTCAGCAGCTGGGAGGCGCTTTTGGGGCCAATGCCCGCAACGCCCGGCACCTTCGAGCTGCTGATCCCCGCCAGCCCCCAGTAATCCGCCAGCTGCTCCGGGGTGACGCCGAACTCGCTGGCGATGAAGGGGGCGTCCAGCCAGCGCTTCTGAAAGTAGTCGCGGATGCGGATGGTGGGCGACAGCAGCTGGCAGTAGCCTTTGTCAGTGGAGACAATGGTGGCCTGATGGCCCGCCTGGGCCACCTTCACCGCCAGGGTGGCGGCGAGGTCGTCCGCTTCGCTGCCCGGCGAGGCCCAGCAGCGGATCCCCCGCTGCTCGAAGGCGGCCCGCAGCGCCGGCATCTCGGCGACCAGGGTCTCCGGCATCGGCGCGCGGCCGGCTTTGTACTCCGGCAGGCGCTGGTGGCGCCAGCCGTGGGCGCGATCCTCATCATCAAACACCGCCACCGCGTGGGTGGGCTGACTATGGACGATCAGCTGCTCCAGCGCATGCAGGCAGGTATCGACGCAGGGCGAGCCCTGTACCGCGTGGATGCGGCGGATCAGATTTAACGCGTCGACGATTAACAGATGAACAGCCACAGATACCCCCTTATTCTCAGCGCCTTTAGGGTAACATCGGTGGTGATTCGAGGCCATTGGTAGAGCGAGGATCGGGAATCACACTCGCAAATCAGGCAGGATTCCGGTCAAAAGCAGGCCCGCCGCGGCGACGCGCGGCGGGCCAGCAGGTTAATCGCAGGCGACAATCTTCATCGCCAGCCCCCCGCGAGAGGTTTCCCGGTACTTGGCGTTCATGTCTTTGCCGGTTTCGTACATGGTCTCAATGACTTTATCGAGGCAGACGCGCGGCTCGCTGGTCCGGCGCAGCGCCATTCGCGCGGCGTTGACCGCTTTCACGGCGGCGATAGCGTTGCGTTCGATGCACGGCACCTGCACCTGGCCGGCGACAGGGTCGCAGGTCAGACCGAGGTTATGCTCCATGGCGATCTCTGCCGCGATGCACACCTGGCCCGGGCTGCCGCCCAGCAGTTCAGCCAGACCGGCCGCCGCCATCGAGCAGGCGACGCCCACTTCACCCTGGCAGCCCACTTCGGCGCCGGAGATCGAGGCGTTCATCTTATAGAGCGAACCAATCGCGCTGGCCACCAGCATATAGCGCGCCAGGGAGTTGCTGTTCACCTTGCGGATAAACTTGTCGTAATAGGCCAGCACTGCCGGCACGATACCGCAGGCGCCGTTGGTCGGCGCCGTCACCACCCGGCCGCCGGCGGCGTTCTCTTCGTTCACCGCGAGGGCGAACATATTGATCCAGTCGACCACCGCCATCGGGTCGCTGTTGGTGGTGTCCTGGCTCACCAGCATGCGGCGCAGCGCGGCAGCCCGGCGCGGAACGCGCAGTTTGCCCGGCAGGACGCCTTCGGTGGTGATGCCGCGCTCAATACCGGCGCTCATCACTTCCCACACCGCGGCGAAGTGTTGCTCCAGCGCCTCTTTACTGTGCAGCGCCAGTTCGTTCTGCATCATCAGGCCGGAGAGCGACAGCCCGGTTTCGCGGCAGTGACGCTGCAAGTCGGCGGCGTTTTTATAAGGATAAGGGACGGCCACCGGCGCGTCGGTAGTCTGACCGAAGTGCGCTTCATCGACGATAAAGCCGCCGCCGATGGAGTAGTACGTCTGGCTGTAGAGCGCCTGGTCGCCGGCCAGGGCGGTGATGCGCATGCCGTTCTCATGCAGCGACAGGTTGTCGGCATGGAAATTCATGCACTGATCGACCGGGAAGTCCACTTCGTGCTGGCCGTTGGCCAGCATCAGGCGACCATGGGTGTTAACGTCCTGAATAAAGCCAGGGATAGCGTCGATGTCGACGGTGTCCGGCAGGTTGCCGGCAAGCCCCATGATAATCGCGATATCGGTATGGTGGCCTTTACCGGTCAGGGAGAGGGAGCCGTAGACGTCGACGACCACTTTGCTCACCTCGGCCAGCAGGCCGCGCGCGATCAGGTCGTCAGTGAATTGTTTGCCCGCTTTCATCGGTCCAACGGTATGGGAGCTGGAAGGGCCAATGCCGATTTTAAAGATATCGAATACGCTGATCATATGTATTCCCGTGCTGTCGGAAAGCGCGCCACCGTTCAGCGGCGCGGGGGGAGGTGTTGACTGAATTAGCTGAACAGCGAGTAGAAGATCGCGGAGATGGCAATCAGACCCATAATCACCACGAAGACGTTGCTGACGTGGCCGCTGTATTTACGCATCGCCGGCACTTTCTGAATCGCGTACATCGGCATCAGGAACAGGATCATCGCGATAATCGGGCCGCCCAGGGTCTCGATCATGCCGAGGATGCTCGGGTTCAGCGTCGCGACAATCCAGGTGGTCACCAGCATGAACAGCGCGGTCAGCTTGTTCAGTTTGTTGATTTCGATCGATTTGCCTTTACCGCGCAGGGACTTAATCACCATGCCATTAAAGCCTTCGCGGGCGCCCAGGTAGTGGCCGAGGAAGGATTTGGTGATGGCGATCATCGCGATGATCGGCGCCATCCAGGCAATGATTGGCGCGTTAAAGTGGTTCGCCAGGTAAGACAGAATCGAGATGTTCTGCTCTTTCGCCGCCGCCAGGTCTGCCGGAGAGAGGCTCAGGACGCAGCTGAAGACGAAGAACATCACGGTCAGCACCATCATGATGTGGGCGCGAGCCAGGATGCTGGAGCATTTTTTCTCGGCGCCTTCGCCGTACTCTTCACGCTTGGCAACCGCGAAGGAGGAGATGATCGGCGAGTGGTTGAAAGAGAAGACCATGACCGGGATCGCCAGCCACAGGGTCATCAGCAGGCCGTTGCCGGTGACGGAGGCGCCGCTCAGGGAGAGGGTCTCCAGCGCCGCGCCGTTCCACTGCGGGATCAGGTACAGCGCCAACACCATCAGGGCGATAACGAACGGGAACACCAGCACGCTCATCGCTTTTACAATCATCTGCTCACCGAAACGCACGATGGTCATCATGCCGACGATCAGGATCAGCGACAGAATCGCGCGCGGCGGCGGCGTCATGTGCAGCTGGTGCGCCATGAAGCTTTCGACGGTATTGGTGATCGCCACGCTGTAGACCAACAGGATTGGGTAGATAGCGAAGAAGTAGAGCAGGGTAATCAGCTTACCTGCGCCTACGCCGAAGTGTTCTTCAACCACTTCAGTAATGTCTTCGCCCGGGTTTTTGCCGGAGAGCACGAAGCGGGTCATACCGCGGTGGGCGAAGAAGGTCATCGGGAAGGCCAGAATCGCCATGATAATCAGGGGGATCATGCCGCCGACGCCGGCGTTGATCGGCAGGAACAAGACGCCCGCGCCGATCGCTGTACCGTACAGGCCCAGCATCCACATGGTGTCGGTTTTACGCCATCCGCTGCGGGTTTCGCCCGAAACGATGGTGCTGGTTTGAGTGGTTTCCATCTGTATCTCCTGGAGGAATCAACAAAATCTAATGAACAAATACAATTGCGTAACACGAAATTCGTTTAATTACGGTTTTTTTAGAAATTTTCTCCGTAATAATTGGGCCGGAAAGATACATTTATATGGTTTATGCATCAGTGATCGCGATCTCAAATGCAATAATCCACTTTCAATGTGCGTATTTTTAGTCCAACAGCCTGTTTCTGGTGATCAGCCAGCGATTTGTGGCGCGCAGGCTACCATTTGCAGCATATGAGATAAAAGCGGGGCGGCGTAATAACGAGGGATTTACTGTAAAAAAGAGAAGTGGTCGACGTTTTTGCGCTTAAAACCATTTTTTGCAGTGATAATTGTCGCAGTTTTTACCAACGCAAACGATTGGCTATGTAAAAATAATTTAGCTGTTTGATGAGTAACAGAAAGTTTTTTAGCGCGTTTTGGAATTCAGAGAAAGCGTGCCCGCCGGGGCAACAGGCGCTGCCCCGGCGGGACGGAAATCAGGCGATGATTTCGTAGCAGGGAATATAGGCGGTGCCGCCCGGGAGCTTCATGCGGTGCTGGGCGACGAAGCCCTGCAGCAGATCGTCCATGCGGCGCATCATCTCCGGGTCGCCGTGCAGCTTATAAGGACCGTACTGCTCGATGGCCTGGATGCCCACCTCTTTGACGTTACCCGCGACAATGCCGGAGAAGGCGCGGCGCAGGTCGGCGGCCAGCACTTCCACCGGCTGGTCCGGGGAGAGTTTGAGGTTGGCCATATTTTCATGGGTTGGATCAAACGGCATCTGCAGGTCCGGCGAGATACGAATCGACCAGTTGAAGCTGTAGGCGTCGTCGGTCTCGCGACGGCTCTCTTTCACCAGCGGCATCGCTTTTTTCATCTGCCGCGCCACTTCCGCCGGATCGTCGATGATGATCCGGTAGTGGCGACGGGCGGATTCGCCCAGGGTATGGGTGATAAATTCGTCCAGCACGCGGAAGTAGTCAGCGCTCTCTTTCGGTCCGGTGAGGATCAGCGGCAGCACCTGCGCTTTGTTATCCGGATGCATCAGAATACCCAGCAGGTAGAGCAGTTCTTCGGCGGTGCCGACGCCGCCCGGGAAGATGATGATCCCGTGGGCGATGCGCACGAAGGCCTCCAGACGCTTTTCGATGTCCGGCATGATGATCAGTTCATTGACCAGCGGGTTTGGCGGTTCTGCGGCGATAATGGACGGTTCGGTCATGCCGATAAAGCGGCTGTCTTTGTAGCGCTGCTGCGCGTGGCCGACGGCGGCGCCTTTCATCGGCGCTTCCATCGCGCCAGGCCCGCAGCCGGTGCAGATATTCAGTTCCCGCAGTCCCAGCTGCGTACCGACGCGGCGGGCGTAGAGATATTCGTTTTCGTTGATCGAGTGGCCGCCCCAACAGACGATCATGTTCGGCGCTTCGCCGACGTGCAGCGCGCGGGCGTTGCGCAGGATCGAGAACACCAGGTTGGTGATATGGACCGAACTTTCGAGATCGAGGTTCGGGAAGCGAACGGTATTGTGGATCTGGCCGTACACGAACAGGATATCGCGCAGTACGGCGAACAGGTTGGCCTGCAGGGAACGAATAATGCGCCCGTCAACGAAGGCCTCTTCCGGCGGGTTGATCAGTTCCAGCTTCACGCCGCGTTCGCGACGCAGCACGTTAATATCGAAATTTTCAAAACGCGACAGAAGCTCCTTGCTGTTATCGGTCAGGCTCCCCGAGTTGAGCACAGCAAGCGAGCAGTTGCGAAAGAGTTGATACAGATCGCTGCTGGCGGTGCGCTTAAGCATATCCACTTCCAGCTGCGACAGCATATCCATTGAACCAAGCGGGCTAACATGTGTAATCAAGTGAACTCCTTACAGGACGCTTATGGTCTTCCTGTGATTACAATAGCCCTGCGAGCGGCGTTTCCACAACCTTGCGCGCGTCTAAACGCACGCAAATTGTGAAAATGTTTATTATTGTCGGGCGAGGCGGCCGGTGGCAGGGGAAAAGTCGCCGTTGCTGCGCCAGGGGTTGATATCCAGACCGCCGCGTCGCGTATAGCGGGCGTAAACGGAAAGCGATTCCGGCTGGCAGAAACGGAGAATATCGTTAAAGATGCGCTCGACGCACTGCTCATGGAATTCGTTATGGTGGCGGAACGAGACCAGATAGCGCAGGAGCTGCTCGCGGTCGATTTTCGCCCCACGATACTGGATCTGCACCGAGCCCCAGTCCGGCTGGTGGGTGATCAGGCAGTTGGACTTCAGTAGATGGCTGACCAGCGTCTCTTCCACGATTTTGCCGCTGGCGGCGCCCTGCAGGTAGTCGGCGCTGAACTGATAGTTATCGATCTCGATATCCTGATCGTCGATGCAGGCGCCGTGGAGGTGAGCAATCGGCTGGCCTTCCAGTTCATCCAGCCGATACAGCGAGACCTTGACCTCGCCCTGGGCGCAGGCGCTCAGATCGCGGGTCAGCGTCTCTTCAACCTCCTGCCAGCTGGCGAAACGCGTCTGGTTAAAGCTGTTGAGATAAAGCTTAAAGCTTTTTGACTCCACCAGATTGACGCTGGTGTCGGGCAGTTCGACGTGGCCGACGGCCACCTGCGGCAGGCCTTTGCCGTTCAGCCAGGAGAGTTCGTAAAGCGTCCAGATATCGGCGCCGTGAAACGGCAGGTTGTCGGCATGCAGGCCAAGCGGGTCGCGGTTAAGGCTGCGCGGAACGCCCTGCAGCAGCGAGGCGTCATAGGTATCGCGGTAATCGGTTGATTTACCGAGCGTCAGGCCGGCCAGCGCCTGATGATTATCGTAAGAAGACATGTTTCACCATAGTAAAGCGGGTACACTATGACCCCAGTGTATCCTGTCTAACGTGAAGAGAGAAACCGGTGGACCATCAGACCGCAGAAGCGCTGCATGCTTTTACCCAACGTTATTGCGCCGCCTGGCAGCAGCAGCGCCACAGCCTGCCGCGCAGTGAAGAGCTTTATGGCGTCCCGTCGCCTTGCGTCGTCGACACCCAGGGTGAGGCCGTGTTCTGGCAGCCGCAGCCGTTTTCGCTGGCGCAAAATATCAGCGCGGTTGAACGCGCCCTGGATATTGTGGTACAACAGCCGCTTCATTCTTATTATACCACTCAGTTTGCCGGCGATATGACCGGCCGGTTTGCCGGCGAAACGCTAACGCTGCTGCAGACCTGGAGTGAAGAGGATTTCCAGCGGGTGCAGGAAAACCTCATCGGGCATCTGGTGGTGCAGAAGCGGCTGAAGCTGGCGCCGACGCTGTTTATCGCCACCCTCGAGAGTGAACTGGATGTCATTTCCGTCTGTAATCTCAGCGGTGAAGTCGTCAAAGAGACCCTCGGCACCGCCAAACGCATCACCCTTTCCCCCTCGCTTGCGGGTTTCCTCAACCAGCTTGAGCCGGTTCTGTAATCCAGTCTGCCTGGTCATTTGTGAGAGATCTCTTACAAAACCTGTAAGAGATCATCATCATTTAAGGCAAATTTAATCCAATCTTTTTTTGTTAACTTATTGGTATTAAATTGGATTTTTATTTTTTCGTCCTTTTGAGTGGGGACTAATCTTAAGAGATTGTCTCAAGAAGGGTTGTAAGAAGAGGCAGAATCAGTGATCCTATGTCTGTCGACAGGAAGTCGCGAAATGAAGCGAACATCAGGATGATGGCGCTTCTGCAGGACCCGCCAGGATGGCGTTGCAAGGACAGGCTTCAGGATGAAGCAAGGATAACGCAGGATCGCGTAATGGACACCTCCAGGATGGAGAATGAGAGCCGCTCAGGATGAACGGTGGATCTGGAAGATCGGGACAAACTTAAGGATAAGTCATTTCGCATCGGGGTGGTGTGAAAGCAGGATGCACGAGTTTATGGATGAACATGGTCAGGAGACCTCAGGAAAAGTTTTCAAGGACGAGCAGGGAGCACCAATGTAGCGGGAATGCTGCAAAACGAACCGGGAGCACTGTTTATACAGTGCTCCCTTTTTTTATTTCTCCTGCGGATTTGCTATCCTGCGCCCGGTTTTTAACTCATCGAGGTTTCCCCCATGACTCTTGACGATAGCGTGCGCGATCGCCTGCGCGCCATTGAAGCCCTGCTGCGCGAAACAGAGCACTGGCAGGAGACGGCGCCGGACAGCAGCGCCTTCGCCAGCGATAAGCCGTTTTGCCTGGATACTCTGGAGCCGCTGGAGTGGCTGCAGTGGGTCCTGATCCCGCGTATGCATCAGCTGCTGGAGAGCGGCCAGCCGCTGCCGCAAAATTTCGCCGTTGCGCCGTATTACGAAATGGCGCTGGATCAAGCCCACCCGGTTCGCGAATCCATGCTGGCGGAGCTGCTGCTGCTGGACGCGCTGTTTGCCGGTGAGCAGGCCTGATGCTGGAGATAATCTACCAGGACGAATGGCTGGTGGCGGTCAACAAACCGTCGGGCTGGCTGGTGCATCGCAGCTGGCTCGATCGCGATGAGAAAGTGGTGGTGATGCAGACCGTGCGCGACCAGATCGGCCAGCACGTTTTTACCGCCCATCGCCTCGACCGGCCCACCTCCGGCGTCCTGCTCATGGGGCTGTCAAGCGAAGCGGGTCGCCTGCTGGCGCAGCAGTTCGAGCAGCATCAGATCCAGAAGCGCTACCATGCGATCGTCCGCGGCTGGCTGATGGAAGAGGCGCTGCTCGATTATCCGCTGGTGGAAGAGCTGGATAAAATCGCCGATAAGTTCGCCCGCGAAGACAAAGGGCCGCAGCCGGCGGTGACCCATTACCGTGGTCTGGCGACGGTGGAGATGCCGGTGGCGACCGGGCGTTATCCCACCACCCGCTACGGGCTGGTGGAACTGGAGCCGAAAACCGGCCGCAAGCACCAGCTGCGCCGCCATCTGGCCCACCTGCGTCATCCGATCCTCGGCGACAGCAAGCACGGCGATCTGCGGCAAAACCGCAGCGCCGCGGAGCATTTCGGCTGTCACCGCCTGATGTTGCACGCCAGCGAACTGTCGTTAATCCATCCCTTTTCCGGTGAGCCGCTGACCCTGCGCGCCGGTTTTGACGACGTCTGGATGCGTGCGCTGTCGCAGTTTGGCTGGCGCGGGCTTCTCCCGCTAAATGAAAGGGTTGAGTTTGCCGACGACTGCGGTCAGGATGAAGAGAATAAGGTCAATCCAGGGAGATAATAGCATGGCGGAAGTCGGAATTTTTGTCGGCACCATGTACGGCAACTCGCTGCTGGTCGCGGAAGAAGCGGAAGCGATCCTCAGCGGACTGGGACACAAGGCTACCGTGTATGAGGATCCGCAGGTCAACGACTGGGAATCCTACACGGGTAAGTATGTGCTGGTGGTCACCTCCACCACCGGGCAGGGCGATCTGCCGGACAGCATCGTCCCGCTGTATGAGGGCATCAAAGATATGTATCAGCCTCACCTGCGCTACGGCATTATCGCGCTGGGCGACAGCACCTACGCCAACTTTTGCGGCGGAGGCCTGAAGTTCGATCAACTGCTGCAGGAGCAGGGCGCGAAGCGCATCGGCGAGATGCTGAAGATTGACGCCAGCGAAGATCCGGAGCCGGAGAGCGTCTCTAATCCATGGGTTGAGCAGTGGGCTACCCTGCTGGAATAAAAGCGCTGCCCTCTCCCTACGCAGAGGGCGCCCTTTCAAGATGTCGCGGCCAGATACGCGGACAGCAAAAGTGTATCCCTTTCCGGGCGGCACGCCTTCAGGCAAATGCACAATATCCTTAGCAATATCATGGGTTAAGCCAGCCGGTTTCACCGGGTCAAGAGAGGTATTTCACACTCCGGCTCTTATTGCTGCGCTTTTGACCACCCGCGGCGCTGGTTTTTCATTTCCGTGAACTTCCCCCCATTCTTTCAGGCATACGCCATAAACCACCTGCAATAGCGGCGTAAAAGCTGTGTAGATGCACGGTGAGCCGCGGTGTGCCTCTTCATATACTGCTCCAGCCAGTGATAAATGCAGTGCCAGATATAACGACAACTATCAAAACACGACCACGTCATTCTGATTACCCTACAGGTTGTGCTGTTCAGAATGAACGTAGCTAAACGCTATGATTCAGGAGTACAACAATGAGTTCATTAAGTCAGGCGGCGACGGCGGCTGAAAAGCGCACCAACGCCCGCTACTGGATAGTGGTGATGCTGTTTATCGTCACCTCTTTTAACTATGGCGACCGGGCGACGCTGTCGATCGCCGGTTCGGAAATGGCCAAAGATATCGGCCTTGATCCGGTGGGAATGGGGTATGTCTTCTCCGCGTTCTCATGGGCTTATGTCATCGGCCAGATCCCGGGCGGCTGGCTGCTCGACCGCTTCGGTTCGAAGCGCGTCTATTTCTGGTCGATTTTCATCTGGTCGATGTTTACCCTGCTGCAGGGCTTCGTCGACATCTTCAGCGGCTTTGGCATTATCGTCGCGCTGTTTACCCTGCGCTTCCTCGTTGGCCTGGCCGAATCGCCGTCATTCCCGGGTAACAGCCGTATCGTGGCCGCCTGGTTCCCGGCGCAGGAGCGCGGCACGGCGGTGGCGATCTTTAACTCCGCCCAGTACTTTGCCACCGTTATCTTCGCGCCGATCATGGGCTGGCTGACGCATGAGGTGGGCTGGTCGCACGTCTTCTTCTTTATGGGCGGCCTGGGGATTGTGATTAGCTTTGTCTGGCTGAAAGTGATCCACGATCCGAACAACCATCCGGGGGTAAACAAGAAGGAACTGGAATATATCGCCGAAGGCGGCGCCCTGATCAACATGGATCAAAAGAGCAGCGCGCAGAAGGTGCCGTTCAGCGTCAAAATGGGCCAGATCAAGCAGCTGATCGGATCGCGGATGATGATCGGCATCTATATCGGTCAGTACTGCATTAACGCCCTGACCTACTTCTTTATCACCTGGTTCCCGGTTTACCTGGTGCAGGCGCGCGGCATGTCGATCCTTAAAGCAGGGTTTGTCGCCTCCATTCCGGCGGTGTGCGGCTTCGTCGGCGGGGTGCTGGGCGGGGTGATCTCTGACTGGTTAATGCGCCGCACCGGCTCGCTGAACATTGCCCGCAAAACGCCGATTGTGCTGGGGATGCTGCTCTCCATGACCATGCTGATGTGTAACTATGTCAACGTGGAGTGGATGGTGATTGGCTTTATGGCGATGGCCTTCTTCGGCAAAGGGATCGGCGCGCTTGGATGGGCGGTGATGGCGGATACCGCGCCGAAAGAGATTAGCGGTCTTTCCGGCGGCCTGTTCAACATGTTTGGCAATATCTCCGGTATCGTCACCCCGATCGCTATCGGCTATATCGTCGGCACCACCGGCTCGTTCAACGGGGCGCTGGTTTACGTAGGTATCCATGCCCTGGTGGCGGTGCTGAGCTATCTGGTGCTGGTGGGCGACATCAAACGCATCGAACTGAAACCTGTGGTGGGGCGTTAATCATGACTACTCAATCCAGCCCGATTATTACAGAGATGAAGGTCATTCCGGTGGCCGGACACGACAGCATGCTGCTGAACATCGGTGGGGCGCATAACGCCTGGTTTACCCGCAATATCGTGGTATTGACCGATAACGCCGGCAACACCGGCGTGGGAGAAGCCCCTGGCGGAGAGGTCATCTACCAGACGCTGCTGGCGGCGATCCCGCAGGTGGTAGGTCAGGAGGTCGCCCGTCTCAATCGCGTGGTGCAGCAGGTGCATAAAGGCAATCAGGCAGCGGATTTCGACACCTTTGGCAAAGGGGCGTGGACCTTCGAACTGAAAGTCAACGCGGTAGCGGCGCTGGAGGCCGCGCTGCTCGACCTGCTCGGCAAGGTGCTCAATGTGCCGGTCTGCGAGCTGCTGGGCCCGGGTAAGCAGCGTGATGCCGTCACCGTGCTGGGCTACCTGTTCTATATCGGCGATCGGCAGAAAACCGACCTGGGTTATCTGGACCATACGCCGGGCGATCACGAATGGTATCGCCTGCGCCACCAGCAGGCGCTGAGCAGCGAAGCGGTGGTGCGCCTGGCGGAAGCCGCTCAGGATCGCTACGGTTTCAAAGACTTTAAGCTGAAGGGCGGCGTGCTGCCCGGCGAGCAGGAAATTGACACCGCCCGGGCGCTGAAAAAGCGCTTTCCGGACGCGCGCATCACCGTCGATCCTAACGGCGCCTGGCTGCTGGATGAGGCGATCGCCCTGTGCAAAGGGCTGCAGGATGTTCTGACCTACGCCGAAGATCCGTGCGGCGCCGAGCAGGGCTTCTCCGGCCGGGAGGTGATGGCCGAGTTCCGCCGCGCCACCGGTCTGCCGGTCGCCACCAATATGATCGCCACCAACTGGCGCGAGATGGGTCATGCGGTGATGCTCAACGCCGTCGATATTCCGCTGGCGGACCCGCACTTCTGGACGCTCTCCGGCGCGGTACGAGTGGCGCAGCTGTGCGACGACTGGGGGCTTACCTGGGGCTGCCATTCCAACAACCATTTTGATATTTCCCTGGCGATGTTTACCCACGTCGGCGCCGCCGCGCCGGGTCATCCCACCGCCATCGACACCCACTGGATCTGGCAGGAAGGCGACGCGCGCCTGACCAAAAATCCGCTGCAGATTATTAACGGCAAGATTGCCGTGCCAGACGCGCCGGGACTCGGCGTGGAACTTGACTGGGAGCAGGTGCGCAGAGCCCATGAGGCTTATAAAGCGCTGCCGGGCGGCGCGCGCAACGACGCGGGCCCGATGCAGTACCTGATCCCCGGCTGGACATTCGACCGCAAACGTCCTGTTTTCGGCCGCCACTAATTACAAAAGGATGATGCTATGACGACTTTCTCTTCCACGCCCGTTGTCACCACCATGCAGGTGATCCCGGTTGCCGGCCATGACAGTATGCTGATGAATCTGAGCGGGGCCCACGCCCCGTACTTCACCCGCAATATCGTGATTATTAAAGATAACGCCGGCCATACCGGCGTCGGTGAAATTCCGGGGGGCGAAAAAATTCGCCAGACTCTGGAGGATGCCATTCCGCTGGTGGTGGGCAAAACGCTGGGCGAGTATAAAAACGTGCTCGGCGCGGTGCGCAATCAGTTCGCCGACCGTGACGCCGGCGGCCGCGGCCTGCAGACCTTTGACCTGCGCACCACCATCCACGTGGTGACCGGGATCGAAGCGGCGCTGCTGGACCTGCTGGGCCAGCACCTTGGGGTCAACGTCGCCTCGCTGCTCGGCGATGGGCAACAGCGCAGCGAAGTTGAAATGCTGGGCTACCTGTTCTTTATCGGTAACCGCCACGCCACGCCGCTGGCCTATCAGAGCCAGCCGGATGAACAGTGCGAGTGGTATCGCCTGCGCCATGAAGAGGCAATGACGCCAGATGCGGTGGTCCGCCTTGCGGAAGCGGCCTATGAAAAATATGGTTTCAATGACTTTAAGCTGAAGGGCGGCGTACTGGCCGGTTTTGAAGAAGCTGAAGCGATCAGCGCCCTGGCGAAGCGCTTCCCGAATGCCCGCGTGACCCTCGATCCAAACGGCGCCTGGCTGCTTGAAGAAGCCATTCAGATTGGCAAGCAGCTGAAGGGCGTGTTGGCCTATGCTGAGGATCCGTGCGGCGCTGAGCAGGGCTTCTCCGGCCGTGAAGTGATGGCGGAGTTCCGTCGCGCGACGGGCCTGCCGACCGCCACCAATATGATCGCCACCGACTGGCGGCAGATGGGCCATACGCTCTCCCTGCAGTCGGTGGATATCCCGCTGGCGGACCCGCACTTCTGGACCATGCAGGGGTCGGTTCGCGTGGCGCAGATGTGTCATGAGTTCGGCCTGACCTGGGGTTCGCACTCCAATAACCACTTCGACGTGTCGCTGGCGATGTTCACTCACGTCGCGGCTGCGGCGCCGGGCAAGATCACCGCTATCGATACCCACTGGATCTGGCAGGAGGGCAACCAGCGTCTGACCAAACAACCGTTTGAAATTAAAGGCGGAATGGTGCAGGTGCCGAGCACGCCGGGTCTGGGGGTTGAGCTGGATATGGACCGCGTCATGCAGGCAAATGAGCTATATAAGAAACATGGCCTTGGCGCCCGCGACGATGCGATGGCGATGCAGTACCTGATCCCGGGCTGGACCTTTGATAACAAGCGTCCATGCATGGTGCGCTAAAAGGCCGCTGGCCTCTGCGGGGGCCGGCATTGCGCGATAGCGACAGGGGTTAGCTCAAAGTAAGGACTGCAGATGAAAATAGTGATCGCACCGGATTCCTGGAAGGAGAGCCTGACCGCGCTGGAAGTAGCCAGTGCGATAGAGCAAGGCTTTCGCGAGATTTATCCTGACGCGGAATATGTCAGGCTGCCGGTTGCCGACGGTGGGGAAGGGACGGTGGAAGCCATGGTGGCGGCGACCGGCGGGCATCAGGTGCCGCTGACGGTGACCGGGCCGCTGGGGGAGCCGGTAGAGGCATTTTATGGGCTGTCCGGCGATCGCCAGTGCGCCTTTATCGAAATGGCGGCTGCCAGCGGGCTGGAAAGCGTTCCCCCGGCGCAGCGTAACCCGCTGCTGACCACCTCCTGGGGCACCGGGGAGCTGATTCGCCATGCGCTGGACGCTGGCGTGCGGCAGATCATTATTGGCATTGGCGGCAGCGCGACCAATGACGGCGGCGCCGGCATGGCGCAGGCGCTGGGGGCGAAACTGCTGACCGCCGACGGTCAGCAAATCGCGCCAGGGGGCGGCGCGCTGGAGACGCTGGCGCGCATCGATCTTGGCGAGCTTGATCCACGGCTGGCAGATTGTCGGATTGACGTGGCCTGCGATGTCACCAACCCGTTGACCGGCCCGCAGGGCGCCAGCGCGGTATTCGGCCCACAAAAAGGGGCGACGGCGCAGATGATCGACCGGCTTGACAGCGGCCTGCGGCACTATGCCCGGATCATCGCCCGTGATTTAGATTGCGACGTGCTGAGCCTGGAAGGCGGCGGCGCGGCAGGCGGGATGGGCGCGGCGCTGTATGCGTTTTGTGGCGCTCAACTGCGCCCGGGCATTGAGATTGTCACCGATGCGCTGCAGCTGGCGGAGCGGGTGGCGGATGCTGATTTAGTGATCACCGGCGAAGGACGTATCGACAGTCAGACTATCCACGGCAAGGTGCCGGTGGGAGTGGCCCGGGTGGCGAAGCGATTTAACATACCGGTGATCGGGATTGCCGGCAGCCTTACCGCCGATGTCGGCGTCGTGCATCAGCACGGGCTGGATGCGGTATTCAGCGTGTTGTACACCATCTGCACGCTGGATGAAGCGCTGGCCAGTGCCGCCGCCAATCTGCGGATGACGGCGCGAAACGTCGCCGCGGTTTTGCAGATGGGCGGTAAGCTGTAATGGAGGTATCCCGGCTGGCGCGGCCTCCCGGGAATGTCTAAGCGATGTTGAAGTCGCCAGCACCGGCAGTTTCCGCAGCGCAAGCGGGTAAATTAACGGCAGGCCGCACGGACCGTAGGCCGGGCAAGCGTCGCCGCCGCCCGGCATAAAAGCGGCTCCGTGCCCGCTCTCCTTACCCGGCGGCGCGATGCCTGGCGAGCCGGGTGAAGGAACCGTAGGCCGGGCAAGGCGTCGCCGCCGCCCGGCACAAAAGCGGCTCCGTGCCCGCTCTCCTTGCCCGGCGGCGCGATGCCTGGCGAGCCGGGTGCAGGCCGGGAAGCCCTGTGGTTTTAGCCCCCCATCCGGCAGGCTTCGCGCGCCACGTTATCCATCTCATCCAACAGCTCAAGCAGCTCCGGCTCCAGATCCTCGGCGGCTGTGCCTGCGCGCAGCTGGCTCTCCAGAGTGTGGCAGAGCTTTTTCAGCCGCGGCACGCCGCTGTAGCTGCAGCTGCCGTGCAGTTTGTGGATCAGATCCACCAGCCCTTCCGGCTGCTCGCCGACCAGTTGCTCTTCCACTTTGTTACGCACCTCCGGCATAAAAGCGATCAGCATCTGCAGCATCTCCCTCGCCAGATCTGGCTTCATCGCCGCCTGACGCAGCGCCAGCTGCCAGTCGAGCGTCTGGTTATGGTCGATGACCGGCTCTGCGGGCGGTATCGCCGCCGGGGCGATGCTGTGTACGCCAGGCTGATAGCGCAGCAGCAGGGCGTGCAGTTTCTCTTCTTCGATCGGCTTCGCCAGATAGTCGTTCATGCCGGCGCTCAGTAGCTTCTCGCGCTGGCCCTCCAGGGCGTGCGCGGTGACGGCGATAACCGGCGTTTGCTGGTGATGCGGCAAATGATGGATAAGCTCACAGGCGCGGATGCCGTCCATATCCGGCATCTGAATATCCATCAGGATCAGATCCATCTGCAGTTGCTTGGCCTTGTCCACTGCCTGCTGGCCGCTGTCGCAGAGGATCACCTGCTGCACAAGATCATCCAGCAGGGCGCCAATGAGCTTCAGGTTTGCCGGGTTGTCGTCGACGGCCATCACGGTCATCGGCAGCTTATGGCTGTCGGCCTGGGTCAACGGCGCGGAGGCCGTCGCATGATGGGTGGCCACCAGCGCCGGCAGCAGACGGGTGGTGGTGAGCGGTTTCAACAGACAGGCGGCGATGCCATCGCGCTTCAGGGCTTCGGCGCTGACCTGGGCATGACATGGCAGAGCCAGCAGTACGTTATCTGACATCGCGCAGGCTTTGGCTAATTTTTCCCGATGCGGCGACAAATCGCGCATTGAGACCGGAATACCGACCAGCAGAATGTCGTACTGGGCTTCCGCCAGCGAAGAGAAGGTGGGGCTGTAAATCACCTCCAGCGGCGTGGCGGCCAGCATCTCCAGCGTGCACTGCGCCGCCGTCGCGTTGGCTTCCACATAGGCCAGACGCTTGCCCGCCAGCCCGTCGGTATTCAGCGTATCCGGAATGGCGTTCGGGTTGAGATCGAGGCTGATATGGAACCAGAAGGTGGAGCCGCGGTTTGGCTGACTGTGGAACGAGATATCGCCGCCCATCTCCTTAACCAGACGCTGGGTGATCACCAGCCCGAGCCCGGTGCCGCCGTGGCGGCGTGAAATACTGGCATCGGCCTGACGGAAGGCCTGGAACAGCCGGGACTGGTCGCGCTCGGGGATGCCGATGCCGGTATCGTGGATCTGAATTTCGATCTGCACCCGCGAATTACTGATGGCCCGCTGCTCCACCAGCACATCGATATTACCGTGCTCGGTAAATTTGATGGCGTTGCCTACGAGGTTGGTCACAATCTGCTGCAGACGCAGCGGGTCGCCGATGACGTTATCCGGCACGTTGTTCTTAATGTTCAGCGTCAGCTCCAGCCCTTTATCGTGCGCGGAATGCGCCAGCAGGGTGACCACCTCATCAAGCGAGGTGCGCAGCAGGAACGGAATGCTCTCCAGGATCAGCTTCCCGGCTTCCAGCTTGGAAAAGTCGAGCACGTCGTTGATGATCGCCAACAGATTATTGGCCGAGCGTTCGATGGTGGTCAGGTGGTCGCGCTGCGTGGCGTTGAGATCGGTTTTCAACGTCAGACGAGTAAAGCCGATCACCCCATTGAGCGGGGTGCGCAGTTCGTGGGACATATTGGCCAGGAATTCAGACTTAATGCGCGCCGCCTCCTGGGCGCGCTTTTTCGCCAGGTCCAGTTCGACGTTCTGAATCTCCATCTGCTCAAGGGTTTCCCGCAGATCGGAGGTCGCCTGGTCGACGTTGTGCTGCATCTCCTCATGGTACGCCGCCAGCGACATGGCCATAGAGTTAATGCCGTTTTTCAGCATATCCAGTTCGCCGAGCATAAAGCCCTCGACGCGGCTGTCCAGCTGTCCGCGGCGGATGCGGTCGACGGTGTTGACCATATTGCGGATAGGGCCGGTGACGTCGCGCATCAGGCGCCAGCCGAAGATCAGCGCGATGCCGATGCAGAACAGCATCATCACGCTGGAGATAAAAATCTCTTTGTACTGCTGGAGGCGCACCGATTTCAGATCCAGCTCCAGCGCGACGTAGCCCAGCATATTGCCCGGCATTTTGGCATCGGATTCCGGGGATTCATCCGGCGAATAACTTTCCGAGACGATCGGCGTGCGCAGGATCATCATGTCGCCGTCGCGGATGACGCTGAGACGACGGGGAAACGCTTCGCCTTTCGGGATCTGCAGGTCGCTGGGGTTGAGCTGGTAATTGGAGGTGACAAACAAGCGGTTATGCGAATCGTACACCGAGATGGCCCGCACGATCTCCGAGTGGCGACGATGCAGAACGCTGATCAACTGGCCGATAGATTCGCGGTTTTGCAGATTCATGCCATATTCGCTGGAGACCGCCAGCGGCTCAATAATGCTGGTGCCGGCGTCCTCCAGCTGACGTTGCAGGTCGTTATAACGGTGAGCGACAAAGAAAACACTGAGCAACAGCCCTATCAGGACGGTTGGCGCCAGAATCAGAATCATCATGCGAGCACGCAGGCTGTAGTTGGTCATGCGGTTCCATTATGGGAGAATATAGACATCATCGTTCGGTGCGCGTCGGTGCGCCTCGCGGCGCTGCCGCTCTGAACGAGCTCGTTTTATTTGATTGAGACAACTCTCTACGATGGCGCAATTCTACTCTGCAAAACGGCGTGTGACGACGCGCCAGATCATAACCGTTACAGTCAACGACCTCGATCCCTTTGGCCAGGGCGTGGCCCGCCACCAGGGGAAAGCGCTGTTCGTCGGCGGCGTGCTGCCGCAGGAGCAGGCAGAGGTGGTGCTGGTGGAAGACAAAAAGCAGTACGCCCGCGCCCAGGTGAAACGCCGTCTGACCGACAGCCCGCAGCGCCAGGCGCCGCGCTGCCCCCATTTTGGCGTTTGCGGCGGCTGCCAACAGCAGCATGCCAGCATCACGCTTCAGCAGCAAAGTAAACGCGCCGCGCTGGCGCGCCTGATGAAGCGCGAGGTGGATGAGATCATCGCCGGCGAGCCGTGGGGCTATCGCCGGCGCGCGCGCTTAAGCTTGAATTATCAGCCAAAGACCCAACAATTGCAGATGGGTTTTCGTCAGGCCAGCGATAAAGCGATCGTCGATGTGGTGCAGTGCCCTGTTTTGGTGCCCCAACTTGAGGCGCTGCTGCCCGCCGTGCGCGAGTGCTTAAGCGCGCTGAGCGCATTACGCCATCTTGGCCACGTCGAGCTGGTGCTGGCGGACAACGGCCCACTGATGGTGCTGCGTCATACCGCTGCGCTGCCGGCGGCTGACCGGGAAAAACTGGAACGTTTTTCGCAAACTCACGGTCTTTCCCTGTACCTCGCGCCGCAAAGCGAGATACTGGAACATATTCACGGCGAAGCGCCATGGTATACCTCAGACGGACTACGCTTAGTGTTCAGTCCGCGGGATTTTATCCAGGTCAACGACGGCGTGAATCAGCAGATGGTGCGTACCGCGCTGGCGTGGCTGGATCTGCAGCCGGAGGACCGGGTGCTGGATCTGTTCTGCGGGATGGGCAATTTTACCCTGCCGCTGGCGACTCGCGCCGCCCACGTGGTTGGGGTGGAAGGGGTGCCGGCGCTGGTGGAGAAGGGGCGGGAAAACGCCGCCCTCAATGGTTTATCAAATGTCACCTTCTTCCATGAAAATCTGGAAGAGGACGTCACCCGCCAGGCCTGGGCGAAGCATGGCTTTGATAAAGTGCTGCTGGACCCGGCTCGCGCCGGCGCGCCGGGCGTGATGCCGCATATTATAAAACTGGCGCCGCGGCGGGTGGTGTATGTTTCCTGCAACCCGGCGACGCTGGCGCGAGACAGCGAAACCCTGTTGCAGGCTGGATATCAGATTCAACGCCTGGCGATGCTGGATATGTTCCCGCATACCGGTCATCTGGAATCAATGGTGTTGTTTGAGCGCAGGCTTACATAAGGTCATTCACAACGTCGCAGAAGAGCCGCCCCGGCCATCAATGCTGACGCGACCTGCAGGATGACATGTAGAAAGTTGAGGCTTGCCGACTTCGGCAGGCCGGTCCCTTAAGGAGAGGACAATGGTTGCGGTAAGAAGTGCACATCTTAATAAAGCTGGTGAATTTGACCCGAAGAAATGGATCGCGAGTCTGGGGATTTCCAGCCAGCAGTCGTGTGAGCGCTTAGCCGAAACCTGGGATTATTGTCGCGAAAAAACGCAAGGACACCCGCTGGCGGACCTGCTGCTGTGGCGGGGCGTCGAAATGGTGGAGATCCTCTCCACCCTGAGTATGGATATCGATACTCTGCGCGCGGCGCTGCTGTTCCCGCTGGCCGATGGCGAAGTCGTCAGCGAAGAGGTCATGCAGGAAAGCGTGGGTAAATCGGTCGTGACCCTGATTCACGGGGTACGGGACATGGCCGCCATCCGTCAGCTGAAAGCCACTCATACCGACTCGGTATCTTCCGAGCAGGTGGATAACATTCGCCGCATGCTGCTGGCGATGGTTGACGATTTCCGCTGCGTGGTTATCAAGCTTGCCGAACGTATCGCGCATCTGCGCGAGGTCAAGGACGCGCCGGAAGATGAGCGGGTGCTGGCGGCGAAAGAGTGCACCAATATCTATGCTCCCCTGGCTAACCGCTTAGGTATCGGCCAGCTGAAGTGGGAGCTGGAAGATTACTGCTTCCGCTACCTGCACCCGGCAGAGTACAAGCGCATTGCCAAACTGCTCCACGAACGCCGTATCGACCGCGAGCATTATATCGACGAGTTCGTCGGCCACCTGCGGGCAGAAATGAAAGCCGAAGGGGTCAAGGCCGAGGTCTATGGTCGGCCGAAGCATATCTACAGCATCTGGCGCAAAATGCAGAAAAAACACCTCGCCTTTGACGAGCTGTTTGACGTACGCGCGGTGCGCATCGTGGCCGAGCGGTTGCAGGATTGTTATGCCGCGCTGGGGATCGTTCATACCCACTACCGTCACCTGCCGGATGAGTTCGATGACTATGTGGCCAACCCGAAACCCAACGGCTACCAGTCTATCCATACCGTGGTGCTGGGGCCGAGCGGCAAGACCGTGGAGATTCAAATCCGCACCCGGCAGATGCATGAAGACGCCGAGCTGGGCGTGGCCGCGCACTGGAAGTACAAAGAGGGCGCGGGAGCGGGGACCAGCGGCGGCCGCGGCTATGAGGACCGTATCGCCTGGCTGCGCAAGCTGATTGCCTGGCAGGAAGAGATGGCCGACTCCGGCGAAATGCTCGACGAAGTGCGCAGCCAGGTCTTTGACGACCGGGTGTATGTCTTTACGCCGAAAGGCGACGTGGTGGACCTGCCGGCGGGGTCGACGCCGCTCGATTTTGCCTACCATATCCACAGCGACGTCGGTCATCGCTGCATCGGCGCCAAAATTGGCGGCCGCATCGTGCCGTTCACCTATCAGCTGCAGATGGGCGATCAGATCGAAATCATTACCCAGAAGCAGCCGAACCCGAGCCGCGACTGGCTCAACCCTAACCTCGGCTATGTCACCACCAGCCGCGGACGCTCCAAAATTCACGCCTGGTTCCGTAAGCAGGACCGCGACAAGAACATTCTTGCCGGCCGACAGATCCTTGACGACGAGCTGGAGCATCTGGGCATCAGCCTGAAGGATGCGGAAAAGCACCTGCTGCCGCGCTACAACTTCAACGAGCTCGATGAACTGCTGGCGGCCATCGGCGGCGGCGATATCCGTCTCAACCAGATGGTCAACTTCCTGCAGGCGCAGTTCAATAAACCGAGCGCCGCCGAGCAGGATGCGGCAGCGCTGAAGCAGTTGCAGCAGAAAACCTATGCTCCGCAGAACCGCACCAAGGACAATGGCCGGGTGGTGGTGGAAGGGGTTGGCAATCTGATGCACCATATTGCCCGCTGCTGCCAGCCGATCCCGGGCGATGAGATCGTCGGCTTTATCACCCAGGGACGCGGGATTTCCGTGCATCGCGCCGACTGCGATCAGCTCGCTGAACTGCAGTCGCATGCCCCGGAGCGCATCGTCGATGCGGTATGGGGCGAAAGCTACTCGGCCGGATATTCGCTGGTGGTCAGGGTGGAGGCGAACGATCGCAGCGGGTTACTGCGCGATATCACCACCATCCTCGCCAATGAGAAGGTGAACGTGCTGGGGGTTGCCAGCCGCAGCGATACCCGTCAGCAGCTGGCCACCATCGATATGACCATCGAGATTTACAACCTGCAGGTGCTGGGCCGGGTGCTCGGTAAGCTGAACCAGGTGCCCGATGTCATTGACGCGCGCCGTCTGCACGGCGGTTAATTCGTCTCCAGGCCGGATAAGGCGAAGCCGCCATCCGGCAATTTCGCCACGTCGGATAAGGTCGAAACGCCTTATCCGGCCGACTATTTTTTACATTTCCAGGATTGTCACATGACCCAAATCGACCGCTTGCTCGGCATCATGCGCCGCCTGCGCGACCCGGAAAACGGCTGCCCGTGGGATAAAGAGCAGACCTTTGCCACCATCGCCCCCTATACCCTCGAAGAAACCTATGAAGTGCTGGACGCCATTTCGCGAGAGGATTTTGACGACCTGCGCGGTGAGCTGGGCGATCTGCTGTTCCAGGTGGTGTTCTATGCGCAGATGGCGCAGGAAGAGGGACGTTTTAACTTTGACGATATCTGCGCCGCCATCAGCGACAAGCTGGAGCGCCGCCATCCCCATATCTTCGCTGATGCCACCGCGGGAAACAGCAGCGAAGTCCTGGCCCGCTGGGAGCAGATCAAAAGCGCGGAGCGGGCGGAAAAAGCCCAGCACTCAGCGCTGGACGACATTCCGCATAGCCTGCCGGCGCTGATGCGCGCGCATAAAATCCAGCGTCGCTGCTCGGCGGTCGGTTTTGACTGGACCTCGCTGGGCCCGGTGCTCGACAAGGTGCATGAAGAAATTGATGAAGTGATGCATGAAGCGCAGCAGGCGGTTGTGGATGAAGCGAAACTGGAAGAGGAAGTGGGCGATCTGCTGTTCGCCACGGTGAATTTATCCCGCCATTTAGGGGTCAAAGCCGAGGTGGCGCTGCAGAAGGCGAACCTCAAATTCGAGCGCCGCTTCCGCGAAGTCGAGCGCATTGTCGCGGCCCGCGGCCTGGAAATGACCGGCGTCGACCTCGATACCATGGAAGAAGTATGGCAACAGGTAAAACGCCAGGAAACTGATCTCTAACGAGTTTTCGTGATCAAGCGCGATTTGTGTGATTTTATAAATAACAAGCGCTTGATTTACGTCAAAAACATTTCGCCAAAAGCGTCTATTTTCTCTTTCCGTTATGTCGTTGAAACACCATGTAGCCTGCCTCTTCGAGTTGTTCGGGTCGCAACACAGGTGCAACTTGAAGAACGAAGGGGAGGGGAAGAATGAAAGTTTGTGGCGTCACGCATGTTCGGGTATACTACTTTCCCGTCCTGGTTATTCCATCGTTTTACCCTAACTTCTCAGGTTCAGCATGACAACGAACTATATTTTTGTGACCGGCGGGGTCGTATCCTCTCTGGGTAAAGGCATTGCCGCAGCCTCCCTGGCAGCCATTCTTGAAGCCCGTGGTCTCAACGTGACCATCATGAAACTGGATCCGTATATCAACGTCGATCCGGGCACCATGAGCCCAATCCAGCATGGGGAAGTGTTCGTTACTGAAGACGGCGCAGAAACCGATCTGGACCTGGGCCACTACGAGCGTTTCATCCGTACCAAGATGACTCGCCGCAACAACTTCACCACCGGCCGTATCTACTCTGACGTGCTGCGCAAAGAGCGCCGTGGCGACTACCTGGGCGCGACCGTTCAGGTTATCCCGCACATCACCAACGCTATCAAAGAGCGTGTGCTGGCGGGCGGCGAAGGCCATGACGTGGTGCTGGTGGAGATCGGCGGTACCGTCGGCGATATCGAATCCCTGCCGTTCCTCGAAGCCATTCGTCAGATGGCGGTAGAGATTGGCCGCGAGCATACCCTGTTTATGCACCTGACTCTGGTGCCGTACATGGCCGCCGCGGGCGAAGTCAAAACCAAACCGACTCAGCACTCCGTGAAAGAGCTGCTCTCTATCGGTATTCAGCCTGACATCCTGATCTGCCGCTCCGATCGCGCTGTTCCGGCCAACGAACGGGCGAAAATTGCTTTGTTCTGTAACGTTCCGGAAAAGGCTGTTATTTCTCTGAAAGACGTCGATTCCATTTATAAAATTCCAGGCCTGTTGAAATCTCAGGGGCTGGACGATTATATTTGTAAACGATTCAGCTTAACTTGTCCGGAAGCAAACCTGGCCGAATGGGAACAGGTAATCTATGAAGAAGCCAATCCGGCAGGCGAAGTCACCATCGGTATGGTCGGTAAGTACATTGAGCTGCCGGACGCCTACAAGTCGGTGATTGAAGCGCTGAAACACGGTGGTCTGAAAAACCGCGTTACCGTCAACATCAAGCTGATCGATTCGCAGGATGTGGAAACGCGCGGCGTCGAAATCCTCAAGGATTTAGATGCTATCCTTATCCCGGGCGGCTTCGGCTACCGCGGTGTGGAAGGTAAGATCGCCACCGCGCGCTATGCGCGTGAGAACAATATTCCTTATCTGGGCATTTGCCTGGGTATGCAGGTTGCGCTGATTGAGTTCGCGCGCAACGTAGCGGGTATGGAAAACGCCAACTCGACGGAATTTGTGCCAGACTGTAAATACCCGGTTGTGGCCCTGATTACCGAATGGCGTGACGAAGATGGCAACGTCGAAGTCCGCTCCGAGAAGAGCGATCTGGGCGGCACCATGCGCCTGGGCGCGCAGCAGTGCCAGCTGGATGATGATTCTCTGGTACGCCAGCTGTACGGCGAGCCGACCATCACCGAGCGCCATCGTCACCGCTACGAAGTCAACAACATGTTGTTGAAACCGATTGAAGCTGCCGGTCTGCGCGTTGCGGGCCGTTCCGGGGATGATCAGTTGGTCGAGATCATCGAAGTGCCGAACCATCCGTGGTTTGTGGCCTGCCAGTTCCACCCGGAGTTTACTTCGACGCCGCGTGATGGACACCCGCTGTTTGCCGGCTTTGTGAAAGCCGCCAGCGAGTACCAGAAACGCCAGGCGAAGTAAAAAGAGTTAGAACGGCAATGCACCCATTCGGGTGCATTGTTTGTCTGGAGTTTTAGTTTAACTTGTACTGAGGAAAACCTAATGTCCAAAATCGTTAAAGTCATCGGTCGTGAAATCATCGACTCCCGTGGTAACCCGACTGTTGAAGCCGAAGTACACCTGGAAGGTGGTTTCGTCGGTATGGCAGCTGCTCCGTCAGGTGCTTCTACTGGTTCCCGCGAAGCGCTGGAACTGCGCGATGGCGACAAATCCCGTTTCCTGGGTAAAGGCGTAACCAAAGCTGTTGCTGCGGTAAACGGCCCGATCGCTCAGGCAATCCTGGGCAAAGATGCCAAAGATCAGGCTGGCATCGACAAGATCATGATCGACCTGGACGGTACTGAAAACAAATCTAACTTCGGTGCGAACGCAATCCTGGCCGTTTCTCTGGCGAACGCCAAAGCAGCAGCTGCCTCCAAAGGCCTGCCGCTGTACGCGCACATCGCTGAACTGAACGGCACTCCGGGCAAATACTCCATGCCGGTTCCGATGATGAACATCATCAACGGCGGTGAGCACGCTGACAACAACGTCGACATCCAGGAATTCATGATTCAGCCGGTTGGCGCGCCGACCCTGAAAGAAGCAGTACGCATGGGTTCTGAAGTGTTCCATCACCTGGCGAAAGTGCTGAAGTCCAAAGGCATGAACACTGCCGTTGGTGACGAAGGCGGCTACGCGCCGAACCTGGGTTCCAACGCCGAAGCGCTGGCTGTTATCGCTGAAGCGGTTAAAGCTGCAGGCTACGAGCTGGGCAAAGACATCACCCTGGCGATGGACTGCGCAGCGTCTGAATTCTACAAAGACGGTAAATACGTTCTGGCCGGCGAAGGCAACAAAGCGTTCACCTCTGAAGAGTTCACTCACTTCCTGGAAGAGCTGACCAAACAGTACCCGATCGTCTCCATCGAAGATGGCCTGGACGAATCTGACTGGGAAGGTTTCGCTTACCAGACCAAAGTACTGGGCGACAAAATCCAGCTGGTTGGTGACGACCTGTTCGTAACCAACACCAAGATCCTGAAAGAAGGCATCGAAAAAGGCATCGCTAACTCCATCCTGATCAAATTCAACCAGATCGGTTCTCTGACCGAAACTCTGGCGGCTATCAAGATGGCGAAAGACGCTGGCTACACCGCTGTCATCTCTCACCGTTCTGGCGAAACTGAAGACGCGACCATTGCCGATCTGGCTGTGGGTACCGCTGCAGGCCAGATCAAAACTGGTTCTATGAGCCGTTCTGACCGCGTTGCTAAATACAACCAGCTGATTCGTATCGAAGAAGCGCTGGGTGAGCAAGCGCCGTTCAACGGTCGTAAAGAGATCAAAGGCCAGGCTTAATCCTGTCTTTGTGAAATAACCATGCCAGCCTTCGGGCTGGCATTTTTTTTATGCCTGCGGCCATTATTTAAAGTCGACGGCCATTTGCTGAGGGATCGACAGCCCGCGAGTGGTTTCCACGCAGCGGTCGATGTAATCGGTAAAGCGCGGCGGTTTTGGCATCCCCATGCTCAGCAGCTTGTCGTTGCTAAAGCGCACGTTCAGCGTGGCGAACGCGCCATATAAGCGCATCGCTTTCAGCATCAGTCGCTCATTGCACGGCCCAAAAATTCCTTTCAGTTCGCGACGCATTTTGACCAGCGTTTCATAGCTCACCTGGGCGTACTTGTCTCCCACCGGCGCCTGCTCCAGCGCCAGGGCCATCGCCCGGTCGATTTCGGCAAACTTCACGCTGTTCTCCTCGCCGGCAGAGATATGCACCACCTCGCCGCGGGCCAGCGGCTGGTTAAGCAGCATCAGCAGGGCATCGGCGCAGTAGTCCACCGGAATAACATCGATCCGATCCTCCATCGCGCACATAAATTTCTGCAGCATCAGCCCCATGCTGAACACCCAGAAAATACTGCTGGAAGGCCGGCAGCCATGATGGGTATGGCCCACCACAATAGAAGGGCGGGCAATGACCAGCGGTAGCGTAGGGCAGTGCTGCTGCATCAGTTGCTCGATGGCCGATTTCGAGTGGGTATATTCCACCAGATGCTCGGCGCGCTGCCGAAACTCCGCGCTCTCGGCGACCAGCGAATCCGGCTCCGGTGAGCAGGACATTGCGGTGCCGACGTGCAGAAAACGCTGCAGACCCGCCACCAGCGCCATCCGTTGCGCCAGACGCAGCGTACCCGCAACGTTAACCTTCCAGATGAGCGGGTTGCTGCCAAACGAGGCGACAGCAGCGCAGTTAAGGACATGGGTAACTTGCTCAAGCCGCGGGTCGTTAAGAAAATGCTCCGGAGAGGCGAGATCGCCCAGCAGGATCTGCTGCGGGCGCAGCATCGCCAGTTTCTCCTCGGCGATGTTGAACTTACGCATGTTCTCCTTGACCCGCTCCAGGCCTGCGTCGGGACTGTCGGCACGCACCAGCAGCAGCAGCTCTAACTGGCTATCCTGATGGAGTATTTTCTCTAACGCCGCGCCGCCCAGAAAACCGGTGACGCCGGTAATGAATAATGTGGTCATAAATGCTATCTCATTATGGTTGGTCTGCGGGATTCTAGGAGGGACAAAGTAAACGACGATTAAATAAAAAATGGCGGGCAACAGGGCTTTATTAAGAGGAGCTTAAGCTTATTTTTGGCGGTGGATTGGATTCGACTATCAGACCAGATAAATAATTCACTCTTTCATGTATCAATTTGTACACTGCTGTATTTAAAACTGTTTTTATTTTTATGCTGACGTTTAATATGTTCTGGTTTATAGCGCGAAAAACATCTTCTGTTACATCTTTCTTTACGCTGGCATGGCGCGACGTTTATTTTAATCCTTACCACACTAATGAAATAAACGAAAACAGAGGCATGCTTTTAATTAACAATGAATAACCTCCGGGGAGAGAAAGCGACGCCGTGAAGGAAAAACGATCGCAGCGCAGGACAAGACCTGGACAGTGAAATCTGCGATAATAAACGTTTATCACCCTAAACAGAGATGACTATGCAGTACCCGATTAACGAGATGTTCCAGACCCTGCAAGGCGAGGGTTACTTCACCGGCGTGCCTGCCATTTTTATTCGTCTGCAGGGATGCCCGGTAGGATGCGCGTGGTGTGACACCAAGCATACCTGGGACAAACTGGCCGATCGGGAAGTGTCGTTGTTCAGCATCCTGGCGAAAACCAAAGAGAGCGATAAGTGGGGGCCGGCAAGCAGTGAAGATCTGCTGGCGATTATCGGTCGTCAGGGGTGGACTGCCCGCCACGTGGTCATTACCGGCGGTGAGCCCTGTATTCATGATTTAACGCCGTTAACCTCGCTGCTGGAACAAAACGGCTTTAGCTGCCAGATTGAAACCAGCGGCACTCACGAAGTTCGCTGTACGCCTCATACCTGGGTGACGGTATCGCCGAAGGTGAATATGCGCGGCGGGTATGACGTGCTGTCTCAGGCCCTGCAGCGGGCGGATGAGATCAAACATCCGGTAGGGCGCGTCCGCGACATTGAAGCGCTGGACGAGCTGCTGGAAACGCTGAGCGATGACAAACCGCGGATCATCGCCCTGCAGCCGATCAGCCAGAAAGAAGACGCGACGCGCCTGTGTATCGACACCTGCATCGCCCGTAACTGGCGCCTGTCCATGCAGACGCATAAATATCTGAATATCGCCTGATAAAAAAGCCCGGCAGCGTACTGACCGGGCTTTTTTTCGCTTACTCGCCGCGATAGACGCAGCCGGCGGTGCAGGTCTCTTTCACCATCACCGCGCTCAGCAGCGGTACCCGCGGTTTCATCTCATCCCAGATCCATTTGGCCAGCACTTCGCTGGTAGGGTTTTCCAGACCGGGGATATCGTTCAGATAATAGTGGTCCAGGCGATCGTAGGTCGGCTTGAAGGCGGCCTTCAGTTCGGCAAAATCCATGATCCACCCGGTATGGGGATCGACTTCACCGGTTATCTCCAGACGCACCATAAAGGAGTGGCCATGCAGGCGACCGCATTTGTGTCCTTCCGGGACGTGCGGCAGGTGGTGGGCGGCTTCGAAGGTGAAATCTTTAAACAGCGTGGTGGACATCATTGACTCTCAACAGGACGAAAAAAACCGCCGTAGGGTACCGGAAAGTACATTTTTTCGCATTAACTAAAACGGCCCTGAACAGAAAATCGACACATTTATCTGGGTTAAGTGAATTAAGTTGTGATATTTCAAATAGTTATTTAATCGATTTTGTTGTTAATAACTACAACTAAAACAGGTTAGTCCATTTGGTTATTTATTATTTCCATCCCTTCTTTAATTGTTACTATGCCCGCCGTTAACCTTCTATTCTCTTCTGTTTTTGTCGCGCTGACAGGGTGCGAATAACAGCTTTGCTTACTGGAACAAACGACGCATGACGACACAGGCCCCACCTTCCAACTTGCTGCCGCTCAACCCGGAGCAACTGGCGCGCCTTCAGGCGGCCACCACTGACTTCACGCCCACTCAGCTCGCCTGGGTGTCTGGCTATTTCTGGGGCGTGCTGAATCAGCAGTCCGGCGCGGCAGCCGCCGCTCCCGCCCCGGCCGCCGAGGTCCCGACGATCACGCTGATTTCCGCCTCGCAAACCGGCAACGCTCGCCGCGTCGCC
This sequence comes from Klebsiella sp. JB_Kp004, assembly GCF_040065795.1. Lineage (NCBI taxonomy): Bacteria > Pseudomonadati > Pseudomonadota > Gammaproteobacteria > Enterobacterales > Enterobacteriaceae > Klebsiella > Klebsiella sp. JB_Kp004. The sequence goes on from NZ_JBEAKW010000003.1 coordinate 139,158, forward strand.
GAAGCGCTGCGCGACGATCTGCTGGCGGCGAAGCTGAACGTGAAGCTGGTGAATGCAGGCGATTATAAATTCAAACAAATTGCTGCTGAAAAACTGCTGGTGGTCGTGACCTCCACCCAGGGGGAAGGTGAGCCGCCGGAAGAAGCGGTCGCATTGCATAAGTTCCTGTTCTCGAAGAAAGCGCCGAAGCTGGACGGAACCGCATTCGCCGTCTTTGGCCTCGGCGATACCTCTTATGAATTCTTCTGCCAGTCCGGCAAAGATTTCGACAGCAAGCTGGCTGAACTTGGCGCGGAACGCCTGCTCGATCGCGTCGACGCCGACGTTGAATATCAGGCCGCGGCCGCTGAATGGCGCGCGCGCGTCGTTGAGGTGCTGAAGGCCCGTGCGCCGGTCGCCGCGCCCGCTCAGCTGTCCGCCAGCGGCGCAGTGAACGACATTCACACCAGTCCCTACACCAAAGAGGCTCCGCTGACGGCGACCCTGTCGGTCAACCAGAAAATCACCGGCCGCGATTCAGAAAAAGATGTACGCCATATCGAAATTGACCTCGGTGATTCCGGTCTGCGCTATCAGCCGGGCGACGCCCTGGGCGTCTGGTATCAAAACGATCCTCAGCTGGTGAAAGAGCTGGTGGAGCTGCTGTGGCTGAAAGGCGACGAGCCGGTGACCGTCGAGGGCAAAACCCTGCCGCTGGCGGAAGCCCTGCAGTGGCATTTTGAGCTGACGGTTAACACCGCGACTATCGTCGAAAACTACGCCACCCTGACCCGCAGCGAATCGCTGCTGCCGCTGGTGGGCGATAAAGCTCAACTGCAGCAGTATGCCGCCGCGACGCCAATCGTCGATATGGTCCGTTTCTCCCCCGCGCAGCTGGACGCCGAGGCGTTAATCGGTCTGCTGCGCCCGCTGACGCCGCGTCTGTACTCTATTGCCTCCTCGCAGGCGGAAGTGGAGAGCGAAGTGCATGTCACCGTGGGCGTGGTGCGCTATGACATCGAAGGCCGCGCTCGGGCTGGCGGCGCCTCCAGCTTCCTCGCCGACCGCGTGGAAGAGGATGGCGAAGTCCGCGTCTTTATCGAGCACAACGACAACTTCCGTCTGCCGGCTAACCCGGAGACGCCGGTGATCATGATTGGCCCGGGCACCGGTATTGCGCCGTTCCGCGCCTTCATGCAGCAGCGCGCAGCGGACGGGGCGCCAGGTAAGAACTGGTTGTTCTTCGGCAACCCGCACTTCACCGAAGATTTCCTCTATCAGGTGGAGTGGCAGAGCTATGTGAAAGAGGGTCTGCTGACCCGTATCGATCTGGCCTGGTCCCGCGATCAACAACAAAAAATCTATGTGCAGGACAAACTGCGTGAGCAGGGGGCCGAGCTGTGGCGCTGGATCAATGATGGCGCCCACATTTATGTCTGCGGCGACGCCAATCGTATGGCGAAAGACGTGGAACAGACTTTACTGGAAGTGATTGCCGAATACGGCGCGATGGACGCCGAAGCGGCGGACGAATTTTTAAGTGAGCTGCGCGTTGAGCGCCGTTATCAGCGAGATGTCTACTAATGAGCGAAAAACATCCGGGGCCTTTAGTGGTCGAAGGTAAACTGACCGATGCCGAGCGTATGAAGCTCGAGAGCAACTACCTGCGCGGCACCATTGCGGAAGATTTAAACGACGGTCTGACCGGCGGTTTTAAAGGCGATAACTTCCTGCTGATCCGTTTCCACGGTATGTACCAGCAGGACGATCGCGATATCCGCGCGGAGCGCGCCGCTCAGAAGCTGGAGCCGCGTCATGCGATGCTCCTGCGCTGCCGTTTGCCGGGCGGGGTGATCACCACCACCCAGTGGAAGGCGATCGATAAGTTTGCCGCCGAGAACACCATTTACGGCAGTATTCGCCTGACCAACCGGCAGACTTTCCAGTTTCACGGCATTCTGAAAAAGAACGTCAAGCCGGTGCATCAGATGCTGCACTCGGTGGGGCTGGACGCGCTGGCCACCGCCAACGATATGAACCGTAACGTGCTGTGCACCTCCAACCCGTACGAATCGCAGCTGCACGCTGAGGCCTACGAGTGGGCGAAAAAGATCTCCGAGCATTTGCTGCCGCGCACCCGCGCCTATGCCGAGATCTGGCTGGATCAGAAAAAGGTCGCCACCACTGACGAAGAGCCGATCCTCGGTCAGACCTATCTGCCGCGTAAGTTTAAAACCACGGTGGTGATCCCGCCGCAGAACGATATCGATCTGCACGCCAACGACATGAACTTTGTGGCGATCGCCGAAAACGGCAAGCTGGTGGGCTTTAACCTGCTGGTGGGCGGCGGTCTTTCTATCGAACACGGTAACAAAAAAACCTACGCCCGCACGGCGAGCGAATTCGGTTATCTGCCGCTGGAGCATACTCTGGCGGTGGCGGAAGCGGTCGTGACTACCCAGCGCGACTGGGGTAACCGTACCGACCGTAAGAATGCGAAAACCAAGTACACCCTTGAGCGCGTTGGCGTCGAAACCTTTAAGGCGGAAGTGGAGCGCCGGGCAGGCATTAAGTTTGAGCCGATCCGCCCGTACGAATTCACCGGCCGCGGCGACCGCATCGGCTGGGTGAAGGGGATTGATGATAAATGGCACCTGACGCTGTTTATTGAAAACGGCCGCATTCTGGATTATCCGGGGCGCCCGCTGAAAACCGGTCTGCTGGAGATTGCTAAGATCCATCAGGGCGAATTCCGCATCACCGCCAATCAGAACCTGATCGTCGCCAGCGTACCGGAAGATCAGAAGGCGCGGATCGAGAAGCTGGCGCGGGATCATGGTCTGATGAATGCCGTCACCCCGCAGCGCGAAAACTCAATGGCCTGCGTCTCCTTCCCGACCTGCCCGCTGGCGATGGCGGAAGCCGAGCGTTTCCTGCCGTCGTTTATCGACAAGGTGGAAGGGGTGATGAGCAAGCATGGCGTGAGCGATGAGCATATCGTCACCCGCGTCACCGGCTGTCCGAACGGCTGCGGCCGCGCGATGCTGGCGGAAGTGGGGCTGGTGGGGAAAGCGCCAGGCCGCTATAACCTGCACATCGGCGGTAACCGCAGCGGCACCCGCATCCCGCGGATGTACCGTGAGAACATTACCGAGTCGGAAATTCTCGACTCGCTAGACCAACTGGTAGGGCGCTGGGCGAAAGAGCGCGAAGCGGGTGAAGGCTTCGGCGACTTTACGGTGCGTGCGGGCATCATTCGCCCGGTGCTCGATCCAGCCCGCGATTTCTGGGAGTAACATCCTGGTGCCCGGTGGCGCGTAGCGATCCGGGCCTGTAAAACCCGTAGGCCGGGCAATCGCAGTGCCGCCCGGCAAAACAGGCAAACGAGGTTCTTATGTCCGTACTCGATCTAAACGCGCTTAATGCATTGCCGAAAGTGGAACGTATTCTGGCTCTCGCGGAAACCAACGCCCAACTGGAAAAGCTCGACGCCGAAGGGCGTGTGGCCTGGGCGCTGGAAAACCTGCCGGGAGACTATGTGCTGTCGTCAAGCTTTGGTATTCAGGCGGCGGTGAGTTTGCACCTGGTAAATCAAATCCGCCCGGACATTCCGGTGATCCTCACCGATACCGGTTACCTGTTCCCGGAAACCTACCAGTTTATTGACGAACTGACGGACAAGCTCAAGCTGAACCTGAAGGTCTACCGCGCGGCTGAAAGCGCGGCCTGGCAGGAGGCGCGCTACGGCAAGCTGTGGGAGCAGGGCGTTGAGGGCATTGAGAAATACAATGAGATCAACAAGGTTGAACCGATGAACCGGGCGCTGAAAGAGCTAAACGCGCAGACGTGGTTTGCCGGTCTGCGCCGCGAGCAGTCGGGCAGTCGGGCGACGCTTCCGGTGCTGGCGGTCCAGCGCGGGGTGTTCAAGGTGTTGCCGATTATCGACTGGGATAACCGGACGGTGTATCAGTATCTGCAAAAGCATGGGCTGAAATACCATCCGCTGTGGGATCAGGGGTATCTGTCGGTAGGCGATACCCACACCACCCGCAAATGGGAGCCGGGCATGGCAGAAGAAGAGACCCGGTTCTTCGGGCTTAAACGCGAGTGCGGATTGCACGAGGGTTGATTAGCGCTTCCTCAGGGAATAGTGTGAAAGAGAACACGCGGGTGATGCCGCGTGTTCATTTGCACCCGTCAGCTTTTCATCTCCACCTTCGCCAGCTCTTTCACCAGCGGCAGCATCACTTTCACGACATCGCGCCCGCGATGCTCGATCCGTCCCGGCAGCGCGTTGTCGATATATTGCTGATTATCCAGCTGAACGTCATGCCAGCTGATTCCCTGCGGGAAGCTGCGCGATTTGCTCCGCTGCTGATAGCCATCTTTCTTGCCTAATGACCAGTTGGTCGCTTCGACCGACAGCACCGGGATCCCCGCGTTGTCGAAGACGCTGGCGTCATTACAGCAGCCGGTGCCTTTCGGGTAAGCCGGATTGAGTCCCGGATTGGTGTAGGCGGCGATGCCTTTGCTGCGGGCGATAGCCAGCGCGCGATCGCGGGTCAGCTTGCGCACCGAGGCCGGCGTGCGGCGGCCGCTGTTGAAGTAAAGCTTATCGCCCACCACCAGGTTATCGAGATTGATCACCAGCAGGGTATTTTTCTTTTCCGCCTCGCTCATCCGCTGCAGCAGGTTTTGCGCGCCGAGACGACCTTCCTCTTCGCCGCTGGTGGCGATAAAGCGAATGCCATAGCGGGTGGGGACGTTCTTTAAATGCTCCGCCAGCTCCAGCATCACCCCGAGCCCCATCGCGTTGTCGTCAATTCCCTGCAGCGTCAGGCCGCCGAGGTTGTTTTCGACGTCTTTATCGCTCTGCGGCGCGTAGGTATCGAGGTGCGCCATGATGATGATTTGCTGGCGAGACTGGCCTTCATGGGCGGCGATCACCGTACTGCCGGTGGCGTTATGCCAGTTTTTACGCTGGTTGCTGTCGGTATAGATGTAGCGGGTATTGAAGCTCCGCACGTCGCTTTGATAGCCCATCCGGGCGAACTGCTGGCGCAGATAGTCAGCTGAGAGCATTTCCGGGGGCGTTCCGGTCATTCGTCCCGGGAAGACGGTGGCGATATGGCGAGCCTGACTACTGGCGGTGTCGCCCAGCGCGCTGAATGCGGGGGCGGCGGCGAAAACAAAACCGGTGCCGAGCGCCAGCGGAAGCAGACGGCGGCACAACGCGGAAAACATAAGGGGTCCTTACACGAACGAGACAATTTGACGCGTACAGTATGAAACTGTGACCGCGGTTAAACAATTTCAATTGCTCTTAAATAGCGGAAAAATAGCGTGTTAAGCACTTTTTGATATTTAGATTTCCACCGCGTTATTCCTTTGTGTCACAACTCATTCCATTTCGTAATTTCATTTGCTCTAAGGCGCACCCTATAGTCGCAGTATCGCTGATTGTAAGAGAGTTGTTACCCCGTGGATTACTTGCCCCTTTTTGCCGAACTGAAACAAAGGCCCGTGCTGGTGATCGGCGGCGGAGAGATTGCCGAACGCAAGATCAAGTTTCTGCTGCGCGCCCAGGCGCAGGTGCAGGTGGTCGCCGGGACGCTGTCTCCGGCGCTGGCCGATCTGGCGGCGCGCCAGGCGCTTAGCTGGCGGGCGACGGAATTTAGCGACGCTCTGGTGGATGATGTCTTTCTGGTGATTGCCGCCACGGAGGACGAGGCGCTTAACCAGCGGGTGTTTGCGGCGGCTAACGCGCGTTACCGGCTGGTCAACGTAGTGGATAACCAGGCGCTCTGCTCGTTTGTCTTCCCTTCTATCGTCGACCGTTCGCCGCTGCTGGTGGCGATTTCCTCCAGCGGGAAAGCGCCGGTGCTGTCGCGTATTCTGCGCGAAAAAATCGAAGCGCTGCTGCCGACGAACCTCGGGCGTCTGGCGGAATCGGCGAGCTACTGGCGCAATCATCTGAAAACCCGTCTGACGACCACCGAAGCGCGTCGCCGCTTTTGGGAGCGGGTCTTTACCGGCCGCTTCGCCAGCCTGATGGTGGCGGGCAACGCTGCGGAGGCGGAAAAAGCGCTGCAGGATGAGCTGGATAAGCCTGAACGCGAAACAGGTGAAATTATTCTGGTGGGGGCCGGACCGGGCGATGCCGGGCTGCTGACCCTGCGTGGCCTGCAGGCGATCCAGCAGGCGGACGTGGTTTTCCACGACCATCTGGTGACCCAGCCGGTTCTCGAACTGGTGCGCCGCGATGCCGAGCTGGTTTGCGTCGGTAAGCGCGCCGGCGAGCACTCGGTGCCGCAGCATGAAACCAATCAGCTGCTGGTGGAGGCGGCGAAGGCGGGAAAAACCGTCGTGCGTCTGAAGGGCGGGGATCCGTTTATTTTTGGCCGCGGCGCAGAAGAGCTGCAGGCTGCCGCCGCCGCGGGCATCCCGTTCCAGGTGGTGCCTGGCGTCACTGCCGCCGCCGGCGCGACGGCCTACGCCGGTATTCCACTGACCCATCGCGATTATGCGCAAAGCGCCGTCTTTGTCACCGGGCACTATAAGCCGGACAGCGCTCCCTTCGACTGGGCGCTGCTGGCGAAGAGCCAACAGACGTTGGCCATTTACATGGGCACCATGAAGGCGGCGGAAATCAGCGCCCAGCTGATCGCCCACGGTCGCGACAGCAATACGCCGGTAGCGGTGATTTCCCGCGGTACCCGCGACGATCAGCAGACGATAACCGGCACATTGCAACAACTCGAACACCTGGCGAAAGACGCCCCGATGCCCGCCCTGCTGGTGGTCGGCGAAGTGGTGCAGCTGCATCAGCAGCTCGCCTGGTTTCAACATACATCATCCGCCGAGGGGTTTAACTCTTCGGTGGTCAATCTGGCTTAAGGAACGGTTATGGACCAAAAACGACTCACTCACCTGCGGCAACTGGAGGCGGAAAGCATCCATATTATTCGTGAGGTGGCCGCCGAATTTGCTAACCCGGTGATGATGTACTCCATCGGGAAAGATTCCAGCGTAATGCTGCATCTGGCGCGCAAAGCGTTTTATCCGGGAACCCTGCCGTTCCCGCTGCTGCACGTCGATACCGGCTGGAAATTCCGTGAGATGTATGAGTTCCGCGACCGTACCGCCAAAGCCTATGGCTGCGAGCTGCTGGTGCATAAAAACCCGGAAGGGGTGGCGATGGGCATCAACCCGTTCGTCCACGGCAGCGCCAAGCATACCGATATCATGAAAACCGAAGGGCTGAAGCAGGCGCTGAACAAATACGGCTTTGACGCCGCATTCGGCGGCGCGCGGCGTGATGAGGAAAAATCCCGCGCCAAAGAGCGCATCTACTCCTTCCGCGACCGCTTCCACCGCTGGGACCCGAAAAACCAGCGTCCGGAGCTGTGGCACAACTACAACGGCCAGATTAACAAAGGCGAAAGCATCCGCGTCTTCCCGCTCTCCAACTGGACCGAGCTGGATATCTGGCAGTACATCTATCTGGAAAACATCGAAATCGTGCCGCTGTATCTGGCCGCTGAGCGCCCGGTGCTGGAGCGCGACGGCATGCTGATGATGATCGACGACGACCGTATCGATCTGCAGCCGGGCGAAGTGATTGAAAAACGGATGGTGCGTTTCCGTACCCTCGGCTGCTGGCCGCTGACCGGCGCGGTGGAGTCTGAAGCGCAGACGCTGCCGGAAATTATTGAAGAGATGCTGGTATCCACCACCAGCGAACGTCAGGGGCGCGTCATCGATCGCGACCAGGCCGGCTCGATGGAGCTGAAGAAACGTCAGGGTTATTTCTAAGGAGCCGCCATGAACACGACCATTGCCCAACAAATTGCCAATGAAGGCGGCGTAGAAGCTTATCTGCACGCGCAACAGCACAAAAGCCTGCTGCGTTTTCTGACCTGCGGCAGCGTCGATGACGGTAAAAGCACCCTGATTGGCCGTCTGCTGCACGATACCCGCCAGATCTATGAAGATCAGCTCTCTTCGTTGCACAACGACAGCAAGCGTCACGGCACCCAGGGCGAAAAACTGGACCTGGCGCTGCTGGTGGATGGCCTGCAGGCCGAGCGCGAGCAGGGCATCACCATCGACGTGGCCTATCGCTACTTCTCGACGGAAAAACGCAAATTTATCATCGCCGACACCCCGGGGCACGAGCAGTACACCCGCAATATGGCCACCGGCGCGTCCACCTGCGATCTGGCGATCCTGCTGATCGACGCGCGTAAAGGCGTGCTCGACCAGACCCGCCGTCACAGCTTTATCTCCACCCTGCTGGGCATTAAACACCTGGTGGTGGCGGTCAACAAAATGGATCTCGTCGAGTTTAGCGAAGCGCGCTTCAACGAGATCCGTGAAGCTTACCTGACTTTTGCCGAGCAGCTGCCGGGCAACCTCGATATTCGCTTTGTGCCGCTGTCGGCGCTGGAGGGCGATAATGTCGCCAGCCAGAGCGCGAACATGCCGTGGTACAGCGGCCCGACTCTGCTGGAAGTCCTCGAAACGGTGGAGATCCAACGGGTAGTGGAGAGCCAACCGCTGCGCTTCCCGGTGCAGTATGTTAACCGTCCGAACCTCGATTTCCGCGGCTTCTCCGGTACGGTCGCCTCCGGTACCGTGCAGGTCGGCCAGCGTCTGAAGGTGCTGCCGTCGGGCGTCGAGTCGAGCGTGGCGCGTATCGTCACCTTCGACGGCGATCTGCAGGAAGCCGCCGCCGGGGAAGCCATTACCATTGTGCTGAAAGATGAAATCGACATCAGCCGCGGCGACCTGCTGGTTGACGCGCAAGCCACGCTGCCGGCGGTGCAAAGCGCCAGCATCGACGTGGTGTGGATGGCCGAGCAGGCGTTGACCCCGGGGCAGAGCTACGACATCAAAATCGCCGGTAAGAAGACCCGCGCCCGCGTGGATGCTATCCGTTACCAGGTAGATATTAACAACCTGACCCAGCGTGAAGTCGAGTCTCTGCCGCTGAACGGCATCGGGCTGGTGGAGCTGACCTTTGACGAACCTTTAGTGCTGGATCCCTATCAGCAAAACCCAGTGACCGGCGGGCTTATCTTTATCGATCGTCTGACCAACGTCACCGTCGGCGCCGGGATGGTCAACGAGCCGCACCTGCAGGCGCCGACGTCGGCATCGCAGTACAGCGCTTTCGAGCTGGAACTGAACCAGCTGATCCGCAAACACTTCCCGCACTGGGACGCCCGCGACCTGCTGGGAGGCAAATAATGGCCCAGCATGACGAAAACGTCGTCTGGCATGCCCATCCTGTGACCCAGCAGCAGCGGGAACAGCATCACGGCCATCGCGGCGTGGTGCTGTGGTTTACCGGCCTTTCGGGGTCGGGTAAATCCACTGTCGCCGGGGCGCTGGAGGAAGCCTTGCATGAGCGCGGCGTCAGCACCTATCTGCTGGACGGCGATAACGTACGTCATGGCTTGTGCAGCGACCTGGGATTCAGTGATGAGGATCGCAAAGAGAACATTCGCCGCGTCGGTGAAGTGGCCAGGCTGATGGTCGATGCCGGGCTGGTTGTATTGACGGCATTTATATCTCCGCACCGCGCGGAGCGACAGATGGTGCGCGAGCGCCTGGGGGAGGGACGCTTTATCGAAGTGTTCGTCGATACCCCGCTGGCCATCTGCGAGGCGCGGGATCCGAAAGGATTGTATAAGAAGGCGCGGGCAGGGGAATTACGCAATTTCACCGGTATAGACTCGGTCTATGAGGCACCGGAAAAGGCGGAAATTCATCTGGATGGTGAACAATTGGTAACAAATTTGGTGCACCAACTATTAGACCTGCTGCAACAGAGCGATATTATCAGATCCTGAAACGGCAGCGGCATCGAGGGGTGCCGGTTGCCCGGTCTACAGGATTCGATATGCGCAATACCCAGAACCTCAGTATTATTCGTTCAGAACCGCCTCCGGCGACCGGCGACGAGACCACCTGGTCTTTGTCGGGCGCTGCCGTGGGCTTTATTTCATGGCTGCTGGCGCTGGGTATTCCCTTCCTTCTCTATGGCAGTAATACACTTTTCTTCCTCCTCTACACCTGGCCATTCTTCCTTGCGTTGATGCCGGTGGCGGTGGTGGTCGGTATTGCGCTGCACTCTCTGCTCAATGGCAAACTGCTCTATAGCGCCAGCGCGACCATCCTGACCGTCGGGCTGATGTTTGCGCTCCTCTTCCTCTGGCTGTTGGGATAACCCGTTTCTGGTATGAATCAAGCATGGGTATCAGCAGCAAAAATATGGTACAGTCCCCGCGTTACGCGGCATCGTCCGCGCGCCCCGGTAGCGTACCCGGGCGAGTTTTGGGATGATGATGCCGTTTTTCAGGGGGCAGGATGGGTAAACTAACGCTGCTATTATTAGCTTTGCTGGTCTGGCTACAGTATTCGCTGTGGTTCGGTAAAAACGGCCTGCATGACTACACGCGGGTTAACGACGACGTCACCGCCCAGCAGGCGACTAACGCCAAATTAAAAGCACGCAACGATCAGCTGTTTGCCGAAATTGACGACCTCAACGGCGGTCAGGAAGCGATCGAGGAGCGTGCGCGCAATGAACTCAGCATGACCCGCCCGGGCGAAACCTTCTATCGTCTGGTACCGGATGCGTCTAAACGCAACCAGGCATCGGGGCAACAGCAGAACAATCGATAACCAGGCCCAGGATTACAACATGGCAGCCACTTTTCCGGGCATTTGCGCCGTGGTGCCGGCAGCCGGTTTCGGCCGCCGCATGCAAACGGAATGCCCGAAACAATATCTCTCAATCGGTAACAAAACGATTCTCGAACATGCGGTCGCCGCGCTGCTGGCGGATCCGCGCGTCCAGCGCGTGGTGATTGCCGTCAGCCCCGGCGATCGGCGCTTCAGCCAGCTGCCGCTGGCCCAGCACCCGCAAATTACCGTCGTGGATGGCGGCGCCGAGCGCGCCGATTCGGTGCTCGCCGGCCTGCAGGCGTTGCCGGAGGCGCAGTGGGTGCTGGTGCATGACGCCGCGCGCCCCTGCCTGCATCAGGATGACCTCAGCCGCCTGCTGGCACTCTGTGAAACCAGCCGCGTCGGCGGGATCCTCGCAGCGCCGGTGCGCGACACCATGAAGCGCGCCGAGCCGGGCAAAACCGCCGTCGCCCATACCGTCGATCGTAATGACCTGTGGCACGCGCTCACCCCGCAATTTTTCCCTCGCGAGCTGCTGGTGGATTGCCTCACCCGGGCGCTGAACGAGGGGGCCACCATCACCGATGAAGCCTCGGCGCTTGAGTACTGCGGCTTCCACCCGCAGCTGGTCGCCGGACGCGCTGATAATATTAAAGTGACGCGCCCGGAAGATCTGGCGCTGGCGGAATTTTACCTCACCCGTTCCCGACACCAGGAGAAAGCTTAATGCGAATTGGACATGGTTTTGACGTACACGCTTTTGGCGGTGAAGGCCCAATAATCATTGGCGGGGTACGCATTCCTTATGAAAAAGGGCTGCTGGCCCACTCCGACGGCGACGTCGCGCTGCATGCGCTGACCGATGCGCTGCTGGGCGCCGCGGCGCTCGGCGATATTGGCAAGCTGTTCCCGGATACCGATCCGGCGTTTAAAGGCGCCGACAGCCGCGAACTGCTGCGCGAAGCGTGGCGCCGCATCCAGGCCAAAGGCTATACGCTCGGCAACGTCGACGTCACCATTATCGCCCAGGCGCCGAAAATGCTGCCGCATATCCCGCAGATGCGCGTTTTTATCGCTGAAGATCTCGGCTGCCATATGGACGACGTCAACGTGAAAGCGACCACCACCGAGAAGCTGGGCTTCACCGGCCGCGGGGAAGGGATCGCCTGCGAAGCGGTCGCGCTGCTGCGTAAGGCCGACAAATGATCGCCTTTGACCAACTGACCTGGCTGCACGGCAAGCCGCAGAGCAGCGGGCTGCTGAAAGCCAATCCGGAAGATTTCCTGGTGGTGGAAGACCTGGGCTTCGCCCCGGACGGCGAAGGCGAGCACGTGCTGGTGCGGATCCTCAAAAACGGCTGTAATACGCGCTTTGTCGCCGATGCGCTGGCGAAATTCCTCAAAATCCATGCCCGTGAAGTGAGCTTCGCCGGGCAAAAAGATAAGCACGCCGTCACCGAGCAGTGGCTGTGCGCCCGGGTGCCCGGCAAAGAGATGCCGGATCTGAGCAAATTTCAGCTCGAGGGCTGCCAGGTACTGGAATATGCCCGCCATAAGCGTAAGCTGCGATTAGGCGCGCTGAAGGGCAACCAGTTTACCCTGATCCTGCGCGAGGTAAGCGATCGCCAGGAGGTGGAGACGCGTCTGCAGGCCATCGCTGAACGGGGCGTGCCGAACTATTTCGGCGCTCAGCGCTTTGGCATCGGCGGCAGCAATCTGCAGGGCGCGCTGCGCTGGGCGGAGAGCGGCGCGCCGGTGCGCGATCGCAATAAGCGCAGTTTTTGGTTGTCGGCGGCCCGCAGCGCGTTGTTTAATCAGCAAGTCAGTATTAGATTAAAAAAAACGGAATTTAATCAGGTTGTTGATGGCGATGCGCTACAATTAGCGGGGCGTGGGAGCTGGTTTGTCGTCACACCGGAAGAACTCAAGGTTTCGCAGGCGCGGGTGCATAACCGCGAACTGATGATCACGGCTGCGCTGCCGGGCAGCGGCGACTGGGGAAGCCAGCGCGACGCTCTGGCCGCCGAGCAGGCCGCCATCGCCGAGGAAACCTTGCTGCAGACACTGCTGGTGCGGGAGAAAGTCGAGGCGGCGCGCCGGGCGATGCTCCTCTATCCGCAGCAGCTGAGCTGGAACTGGTGGGATGATGTAACCGTTGAACTGCGTTTCTGGCTGCCGGCGGGCAGCTTCGCCACCAGCGTGGTCAGGGAGCTTATCAATACAACGGGTGACTATGCGAATATTGCTGAGTAACGATGACGGGATCCATGCGCCGGGGATACAGACCCTGGCGAAGGCCTTAAGGGAGTTTGCCGAGGTCCAGGTGGTTGCACCCGATCGTAACCGCAGCGGGGCTTCGAATTCGCTGACGCTGGAATCGTCACTGCGCACCTTTACCTATGAAAATGGCGATATCGCCGTCCAGATGGGGACGCCGACGGACTGCGTCTACCTTGGCGTGAACGCGCTGATGCGCCCGCGTCCGGACATCGTCGTTTCCGGAATCAACGCCGGGCCCAACCTGGGCGATGACGTCATTTACTCCGGCACCGTGGCGGCGGCGATGGAAGGCCGCCATCTGGGGTTCCCCGCGCTGGCCGTGTCGCTCAATGGCTATCAACACTACGACACCGCCGCAGCGGTGACCTGCACTCTCCTGCGCGGCCTCAGCCGTGAACCGCTGCGCACCGGGCGGATCCTCAACGTCAATGTCCCGGACCTGCCCCTTGACCAGATCAAAGGTATCCGCGTGACCCGCTGCGGCAATCGCCATCCTGCCGACCAGGTGATCCCGCAAAAGGATCCGCGCGGCAATACCCTTTACTGGATTGGCCCGCCGGGCGATAAGCGCGACGCCGGGCCGGGCACCGATTTTGCGGCAGTGGATGAAGGCTATGTTTCCGTTACGCCATTGCACGTCGATTTAACCGCCCACCAGGCGCATGAGGTGGTCACCGATTGGCTGGAACGTGTCGGGGTTGACAGGCAATGGTAAGTAAACGTGTTGAAAGTTTGTTGAATCAACTGCGCACGCAGGGCATCGTCGATGAACGTGTCCTCGAGGCGATCGCGCGCGTCCCGCGCGAAAAATTTGTTGATGAAGCCTTTGAACATAAAGCGTGGGAAAACACCGCGCTGCCGATTGGCCAGGGGCAAACCATCTCCCAGCCGTACATGGTGGCGCGGATGACCGAGCTGCTGGCGCTGACGCCGGAGTCGCGGGTGCTGGAGATCGGCACCGGTTCCGGTTACCAGACGGCCATCCTGGCGCACCTGGTGCATCACGTTTGCTCGGTAGAGCGAATTAAGAGTTTACAGTGGCAGGCGCGTCGTCGCCTGAAACAACTTGATTTACATAATGTTTCAACCCGTCATGGCGATGGGTGGCAAGGTTGGCAGGCGCGGGCGCCGTTTGATGCCATTATTGTGACGGCGGCGCCGCCGGAAATACCGACCGCGCTGCTGGCGCAGCTGGATGACGACGGCGTGCTGGTACTGCCGGTTGGCGAGGAGCATCAGTTTCTCAAACGGATCCGTCGCCGGGGCAACGAATTTATCATTGATACCGTCGAGGCCGTTCGCTTTGTTCCCCTGGTGAAAGGGGAGCTGGCCTGAGACCCGGATTATTCCAGGTTTTTTTTGCCTGACTTTAGGCGTAGGGTGGACACATTTTTCAGTGTCCTGGCCGGGCGTCGCCCGGTAAGCAAGATATTGGCAGTTAACATATTCCTGGGGGATAAATGAGCGCGGGAAGCACCAAATTTACCGTCAGCCGTATTGCGGCTCTTTCACTGGTTTCACTCTGGCTGGCCGGATGTACCAACACCAATAATCCGCCTGCGCCGGTTAGCTCTGCCGGCGGTGCCGCCTCTTCCAGCACCAATTCCGGCATGTTGATTACGCCGCCATCCTCCGGCGTCCAGTCAGCTCCTCAGACGCAGCCGATCCAGCCGGTGCAGACCCAGACCATTCAGCCGCAGCCAATGGCGCAGGAGCCGGTGCAGACGGTGAATGGCAAGATCGTTTACAACCGCAAATATGGCGATATTCCGAAAGGTAGCTATACCGGCGGCAGTACCTATACGGTCAAACGCGGCGACACCCTGTTCTATATCGCCTGGGTCACCGGCAACGATTTCCGTGACCTGGCGCAACGCAACAATGTCCCGGCCCCGTACGCCCTGAACGTCGGTCAGGTGCTGCAGGTCGGCAACGCTTCAGGCCAGCCGATCACCGGTGAAAACGCCGTTTCTCAGGCCAGCGCAAGGGCGAGCGGCGGTGCGACGGCCACCACAACTTCTGCACAAAAATCGACCGCGGTGGTTGCTTCACAACCGACTATTACGTATTCTGAATCCTCAGGTGAACAAAGTGCTACCAAGATGTTGCCTAATAATAAACCAGCGACCACGACCTCGACGGTTGTCGCGCCGGTGACGGCACCTACAACGGTGAGCACAACCCAGCCGACTGCAAGCAGTACGTCAACCAGTTCGCCGATCTCATCATGGCGCTGGCCGACTGATGGCAAAGTTATCGAGAACTTTAGTGGCGCGGAAGGCGGCAATAAAGGTATCGACATTGCAGGCAGTAAGGGACAGGCTATTGTCGCGACCGCCGATGGGCGCGTCGTCTATGCCGGTAACGCACTGCGCGGCTACGGTAATCTTATTATCATCAAACACAACGATGATTACCTGAGTGCCTACGCTCATAACGATACCATGCTGGTTCGGGAGCAACAGGAAGTCAAAGCGGGGCAGAAAATCGCTACCATGGGTAGCACCGGAACCAGCTCAACAAGATTACATTTTGAAATTCGTTACAAGGGGAAATCCGTCAACCCGCTGCAGTACTTACCGCAGCGATAATTTGGCAAAGTACGGATAAGCGAAGCATTAGCTAACAGGCGCCAGGGCGGTGTCTATGCGCCTCTCGCTGAGAGGAGTAGGGGAAATCGTCCTGGCGTCTTTTGTTGATGCGCCGTGGAAGGTGCTTTGCTCAGGGATCACGGGTAGGAGCCACCTTTATGAGTCAGAATACGCTGAAAGTTCATGATTTAAATGAAGACGCGGAATTTGATGAGAACGGAATTGAGGTTTTCGACGAGAAGGCCTTAGTAGAAGAGGAACCCAGTGATAGCGATCTGGCTGAGGAAGAGCTGCTGTCGCAAGGCGCAACGCAACGCGTGCTTGACGCCACTCAGCTTTATCTTGGAGAGATTGGTTATTCCCCACTGCTGACCGCGGAAGAGGAAGTCTATTTCGCGCGTCGCGCACTGCGTGGTGATGTCGCTTCACGCCGTCGCATGATTGAAAGCAACCTGCGTCTGGTGGTGAAGATTGCCCGTCGTTACAGCAATCGTGGTCTGGCGCTGCTGGATCTGATTGAAGAAGGTAACCTCGGCCTGATCCGCGCCGTTGAGAAGTTTGACCCGGAACGTGGGTTCCGTTTTTCGACCTATGCGACCTGGTGGATCCGCCAGACCATTGAACGGGCGATCATGAACCAAACCCGTACGATCCGTTTGCCGATCCATATTGTCAAAGAGCTGAACGTCTATCTGCGTACCGCGCGCGAGTTGTCCCACAAGCTGGACCACGAGCCGAGCGCGGAAGAGATTGCCGAACAGCTGGACAAACCGGTCGATGACGTCAGCCGTATGCTGCGTCTGAACGAGCGCATCACCTCGGTGGATACCCCGCTGGGTGGCGATTCAGAAAAAGCGCTGCTGGATATTCTGGCCGATGAGAAAGAGAACGGCCCGGAAGACACCACGCAGGACGATGATATGAAACAAAGCATCGTTAAATGGCTGTTCGAACTGAACGCCAAGCAGCGTGAGGTTCTGGCGCGTCGTTTCGGTCTGCTGGGTTATGAAGCCGCCACCCTGGAAGATGTGGGCCGTGAAATTGGCCTCACTCGCGAGCGTGTGCGTCAGATCCAGGTGGAAGGTCTGCGTCGCCTGCGGGAAATTCTGCAGGGGCAAGGACTGAATATCGAAGCGCTCTTCCGCGAATAAGATCTTTTCTCTCAAAAAGGCCCCCTCGAAAGACGGGGCCTTTTTCTTTGCGCTAGCCGAGGCGGGTTTCCTGCAGATGGCGCCAGACAATTTTCCCTTCCGCTTGCTGAAAAATCGCCGTCGACCAGCGTACGTTCTCACTGCCATCCGCCAGCGTTTGGCGTTCACGGTACAGCACGGCGGCGCCGTCGTGCCACTCGCTGATGATTTTCGCCTGATCCACCACAATGTGTAATTCCGGACGGCTTGCGCCCGCCTGGTGGAAAAAACGGCTCACCGTCGGGTAGTCCATCTTCTCGCCGCTCAGAGGGATCATGGTGAATTCGGCGGCAAAACGGCTCATCAGCGCCTCAGCGCTTCCTTCCCCGTGGCTTAACCAGCGTTCGATAAGGATATGGGCGTCGACGACTTCCTGCAGATAAGGGTTCATGACTTCTCCAGAGTAGTGTGCAGGCGATGGATAATCGCCCGATTATTCAGCCGCAGGCAAAACAGCAGCGGCAACAGGGTTATGGCGGCGGCGCAGCTAAACGCGCCCTGCCAGGCGTAGGCCGGCGGCAATACCCTCAACAGCAGGGCGAGCAGCGCGCTGCCGGCAAAGAAGCTGAGCTGGCGGTTAAGGTTCCACAGCGCGCTGGCGTCAGGCATCTCTTCGCCAGGCGTATGCAGGAAAGCGCTGCTTTGCGCGGTGCTGCTGCATACGCTGCCTCCGCCGCCCATCAGCGTAAAGGCCAGAATCAACAGCGCCAGCGGGCTGTGCGCATCGACCAGCAGCAGCAGCAGGATCCCCGCCGCCTGTAGCAGGCAGCCGACCATCACCAGCGGCCGCGGCCCGAAGCGGTTGAAATACCTGCCGGTAAAGGTGATGGCGGCGAACGAGGCCAGCGACCACGGCACCATCAGGGCGCCAGTGGCCCCCGGCGCCATCCCGGTGACGCGTTGCAGGTAGAACATTCCCACCACGTTGACGGCAATAAACATCCCCGGTACGCAGAGATAGATCAGCATGGCGAAGCGCAGGAGAGGATCGGCCAGCAATGACAGCGGGAGAAAGCGGGTCGGCCGGACGGGAGCGGGGCTGTTGTTTAACCATCGCGCCGCCAGCATAAAGGTAAGCAGGGCGACAGGCAGGCTGGCGAAAAAGACCCAGCGCCAGCTGAACGCCTGGACGAGCAGACCACCGATCGCTGGCGAGCAGGCGGGCGCCAGCAGCCCGACCAGCATCACCGCCGCCGACAGCTTCGCCCGCTCCTGCGGCTGAAACAGCGGCCACGTCAGCGCCTGGCCGAGGGGGATTAACAGCCCGCCGCCCATCCCCTGCAGCGTACGCCAGAAAATCAGCTCACCCAGGCTATGGGCCAGCCCCGATGCCAGCGCGCCGAGGCTGAATAGCCCCAGCGAGAGTAAAAACAGCCGTTTTGGCCCACAGCGCTGGCTGAGCCAGGCGCTGAACGGTACGACGGCCGTCAGGCCAAGAATATAGGCATTGCTGACCCACGCCAGCTGCGAGACGGACACCGCCAGCTCGTGGCTGATAGCCGGGAAGGCAATGCTGGCGATAAACATATTGATTAGGTCGAGAAAAAAACCGAACAGAAAAACGGTGGCAACGCGGTGGCGATAGGTCATGATTCACTCCCTCAGACAGGCGGCTACTGTAAACCCGGCGCCGCGGGGGATAAACGGGGCGAATCGGGATATACTGTCTGAATATTTTTGACAATCATCCGGACGACGATGCTAAACCTTCAGCGCGTGACCATGTTTATCGCCGTGGTGGACGCCGGCAGCTTTACCCAGGCCGCCGCGGCGCTGGGGCAGACCAAGGCGGTGGTCAGCTTTAACGTACGGCAACTGGAAAATGAGCTGGGGGTGACGCTGCTGCTGCGCTCGACGCGCCGTCTGCGGCTCACTGACGCCGGGGCGCTGTTCTATCAGCGTGGGGTGGCGCTGCTCAAAGCGGCGGAAAATCTGCAGGATGAGGTCCGGGCCAGCCATAGCGGTTTAAGCGGAGAGCTGCGGATCACCACCACGCCGGAGTATGGCGCGCAGGTCATCATCCCGGCGCTGGCGGCGTTTTCCCGTCATCATCCGGCGCTACGGGTGCGGCACGTCTCGTCCTCCCATCATGCGGATCTTATCTCCGAACGATTTGACGTGGCGATACGCCTCGGTACGCTGGCCGATTCCCGCTATCGGGCGACGCGGATAGCCAGTTTCGCGATCCTGCCCGTCGCCTCCCCGGCCTGGCTGGCGAGCCATCCGGTGCTGACGCTGTCCGATCTGGCGCAAGCTGACTGGATTATTCACGAGCGTCTGCCGGCCCCGCTGCGCTGGCAGCTGCGAACGGATGAACAGGCAGAGGTGGATTTTACGATAGTCAACGCGCCACGGTTTTCAGCCGACAGCGCCACGGCGCTGATGAGCTTTGCTCTGGCCGGATGCGGCATCGCTTTGCTGCCAGCCTGGCTGGTGGCCGGTAAACTGGCGCAGCGGGAGCTGGTGGCTGTCCTGCCGGAATACCATTTCCCGCCGCAGGGAGTGTATGCCCTTTATCCCGATGCGCAGCATATGCCGACCCGGGTGCGGACGTTTATCGACTTCCTGCGCGAGCAGCTCGGCTAGGCGCTTGCTCAGGGAACCATCATTTTACGCACCAGCCGGGAGAACTGTTCGCGTTCATCATCGCTCAGGCGGCCAAGAAACTCGTCATCGACCTCATTGCCTTGCGGAATGGAACGGTTAAGCAGCGCCTCGCCTTCGTCGGTCAGATAGACAAAACGGCGGCGTTTATCGGCCGGATCGTGCTCCCGGCGCACCAGGCCGCGCGCTTCCATCCGGCTGAGCATCTCCGCCAGCGTGGCCTTCGTACTGACCGCCGCTTCAATCAGCACCACCTGTTCGATCCCCGGCTGCTCCGCAACCGAGCGCATCACCGCATACTGAGGCTTAGTCAGGTCCGGTAACGCCTGCTGCCAGCGGGCGGTATGTTGTTGAAAAAGCTGGCGCAGCAGGTGGAATGCTTCGTTTCGTAACTCCATGGATACTCCGTAACAAAACTGTCACCTCTATGATAGCCGTTCGTACGCCTTTTTATACCTTTTCCCTGTTTGATTAAAAATGCGCACGTATACGAACGATCTTGTCATTCGACTCAGGAGAGGGTAATTTAAGCATAAAGTTCGTGTACGAACAAATTGAGTGAGGTCTGGAATGAAACTGATTGTTGGGATGACGGGGGCCACCGGGGCTCCGCTTGGGGTGGCATTACTGCAGGCGCTGCGCGATATGCCGGAGGTGGAAACCCATCTGGTGATGTCGAAGTGGGCCAAAACCACCATCGAGCTGGAAACGCCCTGGACGGCACGGGAAGTGGCCGCGCTGGCGGACTTTTCCCACAGCCCGGCCGACCAGGCCGCCACCATCTCATCAGGTTCATTTCGTACCGACGGCATGATCGTGATTCCCTGCAGTATGAAAACGCTGGCAGGTATTCGCGCAGGCTATGCCGAGGGGCTGGTGGGACGCGCGGCGGACGTGGTGCTTAAAGAGGGGCGCAAGCTGGTGCTGGTCCCGCGGGAAATGCCGCTCAGCACGATCCATCTGGAGAACATGCTGGCGCTGTCCCGTATGGGCGTGGCGATGGTGCCGCCGATGCCGGCTTACTATAACCACCCGGAGACGGTTGACGATATCACCAACCACATTGTGACCCGGGTGCTGGATCAGTTTGGCCTCGACTATCACAAAGCGCGCCGCTGGAACGGCTTGCGCACGGCAGAACAATTAGCACAGGAGATCGAATAATGGCTTTTGATGATTTGCGCAGCTTTTTGCAGGCGCTGGATGACCAGGGACAACTGCTGAAAATCAGTGAGGAGGTGAACGCTGAGCCAGACCTGGCGGCGGCAGCCAATGCCACCGGACGCATCGGCGACGGCGCCCCGGCGCTGTGGTTCGATAATATTCGCGGCTTTACCGACGCCCGGGTGACGATGAACACCATCGGCTCGTGGCAGAACCATGCCATCTCGCTGGGCCTGCCGCCCAACACGCCGGTGAAAAAGCAGATTGATGAATTCATCCGCCGTTGGGATAACTTCCCGGTGACGCCAGAGCGCCGCGCCAACCCGGCATGGGCGGAAAACACCGTGGATGGCGATGATATCAACCTGTTCGATATTCTGCCGCTGTTCCGCCTCAACGATGGCGACGGCGGGTTCTACCTCGACAAAGCCTGTGTCGTTTCGCGCGATCCGCTTGACCCTGACAACTTCGGTAAGCAAAACGTCGGTATCTACCGTATGGAAGTGAAAGGCAAGCGTAAGCTCGGCCTGCAGCCGGTGCCGATGCACGATATCGCCCTGCATCTGCATAAAGCGGAAGAGCGCGGGGAAGACCTGCCGATCGCCATTACCCTCGGTAACGACCCGATTATCACCCTGATGGGCGCCACGCCGCTGAAATACGATCAGTCAGAATATGAAATGGCCGGCGCGCTGCGCGAGAGCCCGTATCCCATCGCCACCGCGCCGCTGACCGGCTTTGACGTGCCCTGGGGTTCGGAAGTGATCCTCGAAGGGGTGATTGAAGGCCGTAAGCGTGAGATAGAGGGGCCGTTCGGTGAGTTTACCGGCCACTACTCCGGCGGTCGTAACATGACGGTAGTGCGCATCGACAAAGTCTCGTATCGCAGCAAACCGATTTTTGAATCGCTCTATCTCGGTATGCCGTGGACCGAAATCGACTATCTGATGGGCCCGGCCACCTGCGTGCCGCTGTATCAGCAGCTGAAGGCAGAGTTCCCGGAAGTGCAGGCGGTCAACGCTATGTACACCCACGGTCTGCTGGCGATTATCTCCACCAAAAAACGCTACGGCGGTTTTGCCCGCGCGGTGGGTTTGCGGGCGATGACCACTCCCCACGGCCTCGGCTATGTGAAGATGGTGATCATGGTTGATGAAGACGTTGACCCGTTCAACCTGCCGCAGGTGATGTGGGCGCTCTCCTCGAAGGTTAACCCGGCGGGAGACCTGGTGCAGTTGCCGAACATGTCGGTCCTTGAACTTGACCCAGGCTCCAGCCCGGCGGGCATCACCGACAAGCTAATTATCGACGCCACCACCCCGGTTGCGCCGGACCTTCGCGGCCACTACAGCCAGCCGGTGCAGGATCTGCCGGAAACCAAAGCCTGGGCTGAAAAACTGACCGCTATGCTGGCCAACCGTAAATAAGGAGAAGAAGATGATTTGTCCACGTTGCGCCGATGAAAAGATTGACGCCATGGCGAAATCGCCGGTGAAAGGAGTCTGGACGGTGTATCAGTGCCAGCACTGTCTGTATACCTGGCGGGATACCGAGCCGCTGCGCCGCACCAGCCGTGAGCACTATCCCGAAGCGTTCCGGATGACGCAGAAAGATATTGATGAGGCGCCGCAGGTGCCGCACGTCCCGCCGCTATTGCCGGAAGATAAGCGTTAATGAAAAGAGCCCGCTAAAGGCTTATCCTGTTAGGGCTATTTTACCTGCTATTTTAAAACTGGGTCGTGCTCAAACTGCCTGCGACCATCACGCCGACTGGGATAATCTCTCCGTCGGCTTTTTTATATTTCGCAAAATGATAAAAGTTATTTACTCATTAAATCCAGAAATTATGTAAAGGGGTAATATAATGGGGCGACTTTGCGAGTCGGCTTCCAGATTAATATAAAATCCGTCTGATTAATTCCTTGCAGATAAATTTCACGCCATGACGAGTATAGAATAGCGGCGGGTGCTTGAGGCTGTCTGGCCTTGAGCAAGACCAGGACCCCAGACAGACGAAAGCCCCAGGAGATATTTCTATCAACTGAGGCTGACGGATGAACCTGAACAATTCAGATGTTAGTCTCTTCTTTGCAGGGAGGCAAGACATGCTAACAAAATATGCCCTTGTGGCAATCGTCGTACTGTGTATTACGGTACTGGGATTTACGCTTTTGGTGCGCAGCTCGCTGTGCGAACTCAGTATTAAAGAGCGTAGTATGGAGTTTAAAGCTGTTCTCGCTTACGAATCGAAGAAATAGCATCAGCGCGGGGGAAACCCCGCGTATTGGTTGTCAGGACGCATCCTCTCGCACCCATTTTGCATTTGTTAAAACGGCAGCACCGCAGGGCGCTGCCGTTTTTTCACGTTAAAAGAGACCTACACCAGGCTCTTCAGGCGATAGATCCACTCCAGTGCCTGACGCGGGGTCAGGGAGTCCGGATCAAGATTCTCCAGCGCCTCAACCGCAGGCGAGGTCTCTTCCGGAGCGGCGAGCAGCGACATCTGCGTGCCGTCGACCTGGGTCGCCGCCGCGTTGGGCGAGATACTCTCCAGCTCGCGCAGTTTCTGCCGCGCGCGCTTGATCACCTCTTTCGGCACCCCGGCCAGCGCGGCGACCGCCAGGCCGTAGCTCTTGCTGGCCGCGCCATCCTGCACGCTGTGCATAAAGGCGATGGTGTCGCCATGCTCCAGCGCGTCGAGATGGACGTTGGCGACGCCTTCCATTTTCTCCGGCAGCTGAGTGAGCTCGAAGTAGTGGGTGGCGAACAGCGTCAGCGCCTTGATTTTGTTGGCGAGATTTTCCGCACAGGCCCATGCCAGCGACAGACCGTCGTAGGTGGACGTGCCGCGGCCAATCTCATCCATCAGCACCAGGCTGTGTTCGGTGGCGTTGTGCAGGATATTGGCGGTTTCAGTCATCTCCACCATAAA
Organism: Klebsiella sp. JB_Kp004; assembly: GCF_040065795.1. Taxonomy (NCBI): domain Bacteria; kingdom Pseudomonadati; phylum Pseudomonadota; class Gammaproteobacteria; order Enterobacterales; family Enterobacteriaceae; genus Klebsiella; species Klebsiella sp. JB_Kp004. The sequence goes on from NZ_JBEAKW010000003.1 coordinate 162,592, forward strand.
GGTCGAGCGGCCGCTGGCCAGGTCATCCGCCGCGCCGACGCGGGTAAAGATGCGATCGATGGGGCCTATCTCCACCTTCTGCGCCGGGACGTAGCTGCCGATATAGGCCAGCAGCGCAATCAGCGCGGTCTGGCGCATATAGGTACTTTTACCGCCCATGTTCGGCCCGGTGATGATCAGCATCCGCCGCTGCGGCGCCAGCTGCAGCGGGTTGGCGATAAACGGCTCTTTCAGCACCTGCTCGACCACCGGATGGCGGCCTTCGCTGATGCGAATGCCCGGCTTATCGCTAAAGGTCGGGCAGCAGTAGTTGAGGGTTTCCGCGCGTTCCGCCAGGTTGACCAGCACGTCCAGCTCGGCCAGCGCGCTGGCGCTCGCCTGCAGGTCGGCAAGGTGCGGCAGCAGCAGGTCAAACAGTTCGTCATAAAGCTGCTTTTCCAGCGCCAGCGCTTTGCCCTTGGAGGTCAGCACCTTATCTTCGTATTCCTTCAGCTCAGGAATAATATAGCGTTCGGCGTTTTTCAGCGTCTGGCGACGCACGTAGTGGATCGGCGCGAGGTGGCTCTGGCCGCGGCTGATCTGGATGTAGTAGCCGTGGACGGCGTTGTAGCCGACCTTCAGGGTGTCGAGGCCCAGCCGCTCGCGCTCGCGGATCTCCAGCTTATCGAGATAATCGGTGGCGCCATCGGCCAGCGCCCGCCACTCGTCCAGCTCTTCGCTGTAGCCTGGAGCGATGACCCCGCCGTCGCGGACCAGCACCGGCGGGGCGTCGATCACCGCGCGCTCCAGCAGTTCGCGCAGTTCGCTAAACTCGCCCATTTTTTCGCGCAATTTTTGCACCGGCTGACTGTCAACGTCAGCCAGCTGCTCGCGCAGCAGGGGCAACTGCTGCAGGGCATGACGCATGCGGGCTAAATCGCGAGGACGGGCGGTACGCAGCGCCAGACGCGCCAGAATACGTTCCAGATCGCCAACCTGGCGCAGCACCGGCTGCAGCTCGGTATAGCGCTCCTGCAGCGCGCCGATGGTCTGCTGGCGCTCCACCAGCACGGCGGTATCGCGGACCGGCATATGCAGCCAGCGCTTGAGCATCCGGCTGCCCATCGGCGTCACCGTACAGTCGAGTACCGAGGCCAGAGTGTTATCGGTGCCGCCGGCGAGATTCTGGGTGATCTCGAGGTTACGGCGGGTGGCGGCATCCATAATGATGCTGTCCTGCTGGCGCTCCATGGTGATGGAGCGAATATGCGGCAGCGAGGTGCGCTGGGTGTCTTTGACATACTGCAGCAGGCAGCCGGCGGCGCACAGGCCGCGGGGGGCGTTTTCCACGCCGAAGCCGACCAGATCGCGGGTGCCGAACTGCAGGTTAAGCTGCTGGCGCGCGGTGTCGATTTCAAATTCCCACAGCGGGCGACGGCGCAGGCCGCGGCGGCCTTCGATCAGCGACGATTCGGCAAAATCTTCCGCATACAGCAGCTCCGCCGGATTAGTGCGCTGCAGTTCTGCCGCCATGGTTTCGCGGTCGGCCGGTTCGCTCAGGCGGAAGCGGCCGGAGCTGATGTCCAGCGTTGCGTAGCCAAAGCCTTTGCTGTCCTGCCAGATGGCGGCCAGCAGGTTGTCCTGACGCTCCTGCAGCAGCGCTTCATCGCTGATGGTGCCCGGCGTGACGATACGCACCACTTTACGCTCGACCGGCCCTTTGGTGGTGGCCGGGTCGCCTATCTGCTCGCAAATAGCTACCGACTCGCCCTGATTAACCAGTTTCGCAAGATAGTTTTCCACCGCGTGGTGGGGGATGCCGGCCATGGGAATGGGTTCGCCCGCGGAGGCGCCGCGTTTGGTCAGCGAGATATCGAGCAGCTGCGACGCGCGTTTCGCATCGTCATAAAACAGCTCGTAAAAATCCCCCATCCGGTAAAACAGCAGAATGTCAGGATGTTGCGCCTTCAGCTTGAGATACTGCTGCATCATCGGCGTATGGGCGTCGAGATTGTCAATTGTGCTCATGGGGTGTTATCCAGATCCCTGATTTGAAATGGCTGCGATTTTGTTGTTTTCGTCGTTATCACATGGATGAGACATGATAACGGAGATGGGCAGGCGAGGGAAACTGACGAACGCGCGCGGCGCGATCCGGATTCCAGTTGCGCCGCGCGGGGGTTACGGCGCCAGATAGACCTGGGGGGCCGCGTTGTCCGGATGCTGGCCGAGGCGGACATCCGCCCCGTACCAGCGATGGATAACCGACTGCTGGATCACCTCCTGCGGCGTCCCCTGGGCGACCAGGCGGCCCTGGTGAAGCAGCAGGATGCGGTCGGCCCACAGGGCGGCGAGGTTAAGGTCATGCAGCACCACGCACACGTGCAGTTGCCCGCCGGCGGTGAGCCGTTTGAGCAAGCGCAGCAGATGCTGTTGATAGTAAAGGTCCAGCGCCGAGGTGGGCTCATCGAGAAACAGCCAGCCCTGCGGCGCGCCGTCGCGCCACAGCTGCGCCAGACAGCGGGCGAGCTGCACCCGCTGCTGCTCGCCGCCGGAAAGGGCGGGATAGCGGCGGCCGGCAAGGTCATCGCAGCCGGTGACGGCCATTACCGCCGCCAGCTCCGCCGGGTCCGCGGTCGGGCCCCACGGCGAGCGCCCCATGGCGATGACCGTTTCCACCGTCCAGTCGGCCTGCAGGGCCGTACGCTGTAGCATGACCGCCCGCCGGCGCGCCAGCGCCTCGGGTGACCACGCCTCCAGCGGCGTGCCCGCCAGATGGCGGGTACCGCTATCCGGGGTCAGGTACCCGGTCAGCAGCCGCAGCAGGGTGGATTTGCCAGCGCCGTTCGGCCCGATAAGCGCCGTCATCTCGCCGCCGCGCAGCGCGACGGAGATGTTGTCGATAATCTGCCGCTGGCCGAGGCGAAGCGCCAGCCCCTGCGCGCAATATTCATTAGCCATGTTTGGGGTTCTCCCGACGAAAGACCAGCCACAGAAACCAGGGGGCGCCCAGCAGACTGGTGAGCAGACCGACAGGCATCTCCGCCGGCGCCGCCACGGTGCGGGCCAGGGTGTCGGCCAGCAGAAGCAGGATCGCGCCGGCCAGCAGCGAGCCGGGGATCAGCCCGCGATGGTCCGGCCCCAGCCACAGGCGCATCAGGTGCGGCACCACCAGGCCAATAAAGCCGATGACGCCGCTGATGGCCACCGCCGCGGCCACCAGCACCGCGCTGCACAGCAGCAGCCAGCGCTGCAGCGCCCGCACGTTGACCCCGAGATAGTGCGCCTCTTCATCGCCGAGCTGCAGCAAATTCAGGCGGGAGGCCATCCACCACACCGCCAGCGCCGCCGGGATGATCAGGGTCGCAGCCACCAACAGTGTCGGCCACTCGGCCTGGCCCAGACTGCCCATGCCCCACAGCGACAGCTGGCGCAGCTGGGCGTCGTTGCTCAGCCAGGCCAGCACGCCGACCAGCGCCCCGCACAGCGCGTTGATGGCGATCCCCACCAGCAGCAGGCGCGACAGCGACCCCTCCTCCGCCCGGCTGAGGATAAAAATCACCACCATCACCGCCAGGCTACCGATAAACGCCGCCAGCATCGGCATATACAAGGCGATCAGCCCCGTTGCGGAGAGCGGGAGCACCAGCCAGCAGGCCACCGCCAGGGCGGCGCCGCTGCTGATGCCCAGCAGGCCCGGGTCGGCAAGCGGGTTGCGAAACAACCCCTGCATCACGCAGCCGGAGAGGGCCAGCGCCGCGCCTACCAGCAGGGCCAGCAGCACCCGCGGCAGACGGATGGTCAGCCAGATGTGGCGCAGCATCTCATCCCCGGCGGGCAGCAGGCTGGCCAGCGGCAAACGCATCGCGCCAAGGGTGGTGGCGAACAGCGTCAGCAGGACCAGCAGCAGCGTCATCAACAGCAAACGGCGGGCGAGGGCAGGGCGCATCAGGGCAGATGCTCCGCTTTTTCACGCAGCGCGATAATCGCCTGCGGGGTGCGCGGCCCAAAACCGAGCAGGGCCATATCGTCGATCGTCAGCAGCTGCTTATGACGCCCCGCCGGGGTCTGCGCCAGGCCGGGCAGTTTCCACAGCCCGGCTTCGCCGCCCATCCCTTTGAGACCATCGGCGGAGATCACCACCAGATCCGCCTGGCTGGCGGCCACCCCCTCCTGCGACATCGCCCGATAGTGGTCGAAGCCCTGCATCGCGTTCTGCAGACCGGCGGCGCGAATGGCGCCATCGGCCGCGGTGCGTTGCCCGGCCACCAGGGTATTCATTCCGCCGTGGCTGAGAATAAACAGCACCCGCCTGGCAACCGGCTGCGTTGGAATGGCGGCGATCTGTTGCAGAAGCTGCTGGCGCAGCGCGTCGCCTGCCGGGGTTTTGCCTAACGCTTCGGCAATGACGGCCACTTTGTTATCGATCGCGGCCAGGCTTTCGCCGCCCGGCACGTTTACCACCTTCACGCCGCTCGCCTGCACCTTGTGTAAAACCAGCGAGGGCTGCGCCTGGGCGCTCGCTAGCACCAGCTGCGGACGTAATGCGAGAATCCCCTCGGCGTTCAGCTGCCGCAGGTAGCCGACATCCGGCAGCTTTTGCGCCGCCGGGGGCCAGCTGCTGGTGCTGTCCCGGGCGACCAGGCTCTGTTGCGCGCCAAGGGCATAGACGATCTCAGTGACATCGCCGCCGAGGGTGACGAGCCGCTCCACGGCGGCGTGGCTCAGCAACGGGAAGGCGATGAGAAGCAGTAACCAGCGCATCATGCGGGCAGTCCTTCGCGGGTCAGACGATCCACCTGCTGGCGCCATTGCGCCTGCTCGGGGTGGCCCTCGCTGCGCTGGCCATAGAGCTGGGCGATCTGGGTGCCGTCTTTGGCGAACAGCTCGACGCTGGTGACGTGTCCGTCTGAGGTCGGCTTACGGGTCACCCACACTTCATCGAGGCTCTCTTCGCGCAGATGCAGGGTAAAGGTGGGATTGAAGATATTCAGCCAGCCGCGCATGGGAGCCAGCTTTTCCAGGGCGCCGGTGAAGATCTGCACGCAGCCGCGATTGCCGACGAAGATCATGATTTCATTGCCCTCCTGGCGCACCGTCTCCAGTAACGCTGGCAGCGCATGGCGATCAACGCGGCAGGCGAGGTCGTCGCTCACCAGGCGGAAGGCCTGCTGGCGGGAAAGCTGATATTTACGCAGCAGACCGAAGAACTGGTGTACGTCGGTCATCGCGCGCCAGTCGTTCTCCAGGGCGGCGCCGTCGGCGCTCTCGGCATATTTCACCGGCTCCAGCGGGCGCAGGGCCAGCGGCGCCGGGGCCGCCACCCGATGTTCCGCGATCAGGGTGTCCCAGGCCGTCATGTCGGTCTGCGTGGTCGCATAGACTTTCAGCAGGGCGTCGCCGTGGTGGTCGAAAAACTGAATGCTCTGGCGACCGTTATCGTTCAAATGGAAGGCGCTGGCCCACTGGCTGAGGAACAGACGCAGATCGAGCGCGCGCGGGTTGAGCACCAGCCCGGCGTGGCCGCTGAGGTGCTGGTGCGTGAACTGGCCCACCTGCTCATGGACGGCATACTCGTTGCGACAGATGCATTTGGTTTCACCGACGCGCTCCAGGGCGGCAATCAGCGCCCGGGCGTCATCGATCAGGCGCACGGCATCGTGACCGAGGCGGGCGGCGGTCAGCTCGGCTTCGCTGATCCCCATTTCCGCGGCGATATCGCGGGCATATTTCGCGGTGCTGGACGCTTTGGTGGCCTGGTAGCGCTGCCACAGATCGGGGTGGGCATTGGGCATAATCATATCCTTCTCAATGTTCAATATCCCCGGCCGGCGGGCCGGGGCAGGTGAGTTGTTATTCGGGCAATCAGAAGTCGACGTTGACCCCAAGCTGCCAGGTGCGGCCCGGCATGACCGCCAGCGCTTTATCATTGGCGTCCTGGTTGGTGCCGGTCTCGATATTGCGGCTGCTCAGGTAATCCCAGTATTTACGATCGGTGAGGTTGTAGACCCCGCCATTGAGGCGCACGTTTTTCGCTACCTGCCAGTACGCGGTCCAGTCCAGCATGCCGTAGCCCGGCACGCGCATATAGTCGCTGCTGGCATCGGCGATGGCGGACCCGCTGTTGCTGTAGCTTTCGCGGTTGGTGGCGGTCGCCTGTTTCCCCTTGACGAAGGTCGCCGTCAGGGCGGTGCCGTAGCGTTTCGCCGGATCGTCCCACGCCACGCCGACGATAGCTTTCATCGGCGCTACGCTGTCGAGGTCGACGTATTTATCGCCGCTGTAGCTGGATTTCGATTTCCCTTCGCTATAGCCGAGGGCGAGGGTGGCGCTCAGGCCGTCCACCTGCTCATACCAGGTGCCAAAGTTAAATTTGGTGCTGATCTCACCGCCGTAGATATAGGCTTTATCGCGGTTTTCCGCCTGATAAATGGTGTAGATGTTCGACGGCACGTTAGTGAACTGGCCCGGATTATTCGCCCGGGTATAGCGGGTATAGGCGATAAAGTTCTTATAGCTGTTGTAGAACAGCGCTGTGCGCAGGGTGATGCCTTCGGTAACTTCCCCCTTCAGCCCCCACTCGAGATTATCGCTGGTTTCCGTCTTCAGATCGGTATTGCCGATCAGGGCATACTGCTGGCTGCCGGCGTAGCTGGACCCAAGGTTCCAGGATCCATACAGCTGGCTGGCGTTGGGGAACTGCGCGCCGCGCTGGTACTGCAGGTAGGTCATCAGGCGCGGGGTGAGGTCGTACTGGAAGGTCAACGACGGCAGAACCTGGGTATCGCTGTTTTTACCGTACAGATTCGCCACCGACGATTCGGTCAGCGCACTGCTGTTGGCGGCAAGGTCGGACAGATTTTCCGGCTTCGTCGATTGATGCACCACGCGCACGCCGGGAATGATGGCGAAGTTGTGGCTATCAAGGTCGAAGTTGATCTTATCCTGGACAAAGCCGCCGAGAGTGTAGCTGCGGCTGTCCGCCTCCGGCTGCATGATCTCGCTGTAAACGCTGGGGATCGGCGACTGGCTGAAGGGCCGCTGGGTTTTGCTGGTGCTGGCGTTAAAGCCGGCGCTCAGATCGTGGCGGCCCAGGGTTTTCGCCAGCGCGGTCTGCAGGCCCCAGGTGTCGGTGTCGTAGTTGGAGTTCACCGTCTGCATTCTGCGGGTGATGCTGTCCGGCATATACGTCCAGTCATGGGCTTCGGTATGCTGGTAGTAGATTTTCGTGGAGACGCTGTCGAGGTAGTCATTCATCGGCGTCCAGTCATCCTTCAGGCTCAGGCCCCAGCGTCGGGTCTGGCTGGTCTGGTTGGCGGTGCCGATGGTGCTGTTACCGCTGGAATCCCAGGTATCGTAGTGGGTGTGGTTGGTTTTATGGTAATAGTCGAAGGTGCTGGTTAGCTTGTGCTCGTCGTTGGGCTGCCAGATCCCGGAGGCCAGAAAGGCATCGGAGTGCCAGTTCGCCGGGTAGGCGTCGACGGTGCCGCTGTTGTTTTCGGTTTCCTGGCCGTCGCGGCGGCTGTAGACCAAAATGCCGCGCAGGAACTCATCGCCGCCGGCGACGGTCACCCCGTTGTGCCAGCTGCGATCCGCGGAGTCGTAGCCGCTGCGATAGCCGAAGGCGCTGGTTTTGCCCGGGCGCAGGTAATCATCCGCCGATTTCGGGCGGAAGGAGACATTCCCTCCGATGGCGCTGTTGGCCGTTTCCGTCGAGGTGGCGCCGGACTGGATATCCACGCTGCCGTACATATACGGGTCGATATAATCGCGGCCGATGCCGAAGGTATTGAGCCCCGAGCGGCCGACGTAGCCGCGGCCGGTGGCGTTGGGCTGGGCGATACCGTCCACGTCGATACCGACGCGGTTGCTCTCCATGCCGCGAATGTTGTAGCCGGTGTAGCCCCCGCGGTCGAAGCCGCTTTTGCCGTTGCCGGATCCGCCGCTGGCCCCGGTGGCGCTGATGAGCGGTTCATAGCGCATGATCGAGCCGAAGTCGTTAGCGCCTTTGTCCTCCAGCTCCCGGGCGCTGATGCTGTGCTCGTTACCGGCTTTTTGCGCCGGCGCGGGAGCGGTGACGGTCATTTGTTCCGAGGTGTCATCCACCGCCTCGCCGCCGATGGCGGAAGTGCCTGCTGCGATGGCAGAAGTTTGATAAATTGCTGCAAGCAAAGAGGTCACCAGCAGGCGTTTATTACACCCTGCTGCTGACGGAGTCGATTTGTACATAGTCGCCACGCCTTGATCGTTATTAGTATCGGCTCACGCGTTACTTCCAGAGTTGCAGGTTGCTCCGTCTTTTCCGTTGCGGATAGGGTCTTACTCCATTTGTTGATTGCGAATGGTAATGATAGGTATTATCGTTTGCAACAAAATATTCATGTATTCCTCATTTAAACTGCACTTTGTTTACACTGTGCCCTTTCAGCCTGAGCGAGATGACGATGAATTCAAAAGCGGCTATCACCATCACCTATTGTTCCCAGTGCAACTGGATGCTGCGCGCCAGCTGGATGGCGCAGGAGCTGTTACACACCTTCAGCACCGATATCGCCTCGGTGACGCTGGTGCCGGGCACCGGCGGGATCTTCACTATCGATATCGACGGCCAGCAGATCTGGGAGCGCAAGCAGGATGGCGGCTTTCCGGATGCGGCAGAGCTGAAACGCCGGGTGCGCGATGTCTGCTTCCCGGAAAAAGCATTGGGGCATGTTGATAAACCCGCTAACCCGACCTAATCGTTAGGAAAGCGGCTGCGTGGCCCGTTTAAAAGGTGTATTATTGATGCATCTTTTTGTGGAGAGGGAAGTTGACGGTGGGCAAACGCATCGAACGTGAAAAGCAGACGATCGGTCGGATGATTGGGCTTTATCAGCGCCGCTGTCCGGATGCCCGCGACGACGGCGAACACTATCAGGCGCTGAACGCCTACGCCGACAAGCGGCTTGATAAGTGCGTGTTTGGCGACAATAAACCGGCCTGCAAGCAGTGTCCGGTACACTGCTATCAGCCGGCGAAGCGCGAAGAGATGAAGCAGATTATGCGCTGGGCCGGGCCACGAATGCTCTGGCGCCACCCGATCCTGACCCTTCGCCATCTGCTGGATGACAGGCGGCCGGTGCCGCCGCTGCCGGAAAAATATCGACCGAAAAAATAGCGGCCTTTCCCCGGCCTGGGCTGCGCGCAGCCGGGGGACAAGCGCAGCCCCGGTAAGGCGTTAGCCGCCACCGGGGATGGGTGATGAAGCCTTCTGTTTCTGACTATCCCGGATCGTGCTTGTCACAAAGGCGACCACAAACAGCGCGCTGAACAGCACCACGATAGTCGGCGCCGGCGCGCTATCGAGATAAAACGCCAGCCACACCCCTCCCGCCGAGCAGCAGACCGCTACCGCCACCGCCAGCAGCAGGGCGTGGATAAAGCGCCGTACCAGCAGGAGCGCGATCGCCCCGGGGGCAATCAGCAGCGAAATCGACAGAATAATCCCTACCGACTGCAGCGTCGCGACGATGGTCAGGGCGATCATGCACAGCATGCCGTAGTGCAGCAGTCCGCCGCGCAGGCCGCTGGCTTTGGCCTGCGTCGGATCGAAGGCGTGCAACAAAAAATCCCGCCATTTCAGTCCGATAATCAGCGCAATCACCAGCGCGATAGCCACCGTTTGTCCAATATCGCTGAGGGAGATGCCGAGCATGTCGCCGAACAGAATATGGTCGAGATGGACGTCGGACTGGATCGCTACGTACAGCACCAGCCCGGCGCCAAACATGCCGGAGAAGACAATCCCCATGATGGTATCGCGTTTGAGGCGGCTGTTATCGTCGAGAAAACCGGTCGTCACGGCGCAGAGCAGCCCGGCGATAAACGCGCCGATGGCGAAGGGGATGCCGATAATGTAGGCCAGCACCACGCCGGGAAAGACCGCGTGGCTCATGGCGTCGCCCATCAGCGCCCAGCCTTTGAGCACCAGAAAGACCGACAGCAGCGCGCAGGGCACGGCAACGACCATCGATACTGTTATCGCGTTGACCATAAAAGGAAACTGGAACGGGGCCAGGATCAGATTCAGCATGCGGCCTCCCCGGCGCGGCGGCGGTTGGCCAGCAGGCCATGCTTCGGCGCGAAGATAAAGGTGATGAGGAACAGCAGCGTTTGCGCCACCACGATAATGCCGCCGGTGGCGCCGTCGAGGTAGTAACTGAGCCAGGCGCCGAAGAAGCTGGTCAGGCTGCCGATGGCGACGGCGATGGCCAGCAGGCGCGGGAAGCGGTCGGTTAACAGCCAGGCGGTGGCGCCGGGGGTGACCACCAGGCAGATAACCAGAAAGGCGCCGACGGTCTGCAGCGCCGCTACGGTGCAGGCCGCCAGCAGGGTAAAGAACAGCAGCTTCAGGCCGCGGGTGTTCAGACCAATCGAGCGGGCGTGGTGCTCATCGAAGAAGGTCACCATCAGATCTTTCCACTTCAACAGCAGGATCGCCATCGAGATAAAGCCGATCGCCGCCAGCTGGATAATATCCTCCGGGGCGATGGCCAGAATATTGCCGAGAATAATGGTCTGGATATTCACCGACGTCGGGTTCAGCGACACCATAAACAGCCCGATCCCGAAGAAGGAGGAGAAGATCAGGCCGATAATCGCATCCTCTTTCAGCCGCGACCGCTGCTGCAAAAACAGCATACTGCCCGCCGCCAGGCCGCCGGAGAGAAACGCGCCGAGGGCAAACGGCAGGCCGAGCATATAGGCCCCGGCGACGCCGGGCACAATCGAGTGGGAAAGGGCGTCGCCAATCAGCGACCAGCCCTTCAGCATCAGGTAGCAGGAGAGAAAGGCGCAGACGCCGCCCACCAGCGCCGCCACCCACATCGCATTGAGCATATAGTGATAGCCAAACGGCTCCAGCAGCCAACTCATCGTGGGCCTCCCGCCGCGCGCCGGCTGATAAACGGCCGCTCGTCATCGGTGATAATCTGCGCTTCCGCACCGGTGAGCGCGACGTGGCGCAGTACGCCGCTGAAAGCCCGCTCCAGATTCTCGGCGGTGAAGGTGGTTTCTGTCGGGCCGCTGGCCAGCACGGTGCCTTTTACCATCACCGTGTAATCGCAAAATTCACTTACGGACCCGAGATTATGGGTGGAGACCAGCATGGTACAGCCCTCATCGCGGAGCTCGCGCAGCAGGCTGATGATCCGCGCTTCGGTCTGCACATCGACGCCGGTAAAAGGCTCATCCAGCAGGATCACCTGGCCCTGCTGAGCGATGGCGCGGGCAAGGAAGACGCGCTTTTTCTGCCCGCCGGAGAGCTCGCCAATTTGCCGATGGCGGTACTCGCTCATGCCCACGCGGGCCAGCGCGGCATCGACAATCTCGCGATCGCGCGGCTTTGCCCGCCGCAGCCAGCCCATATGGCCGTAGCGGCCCATCATCACCACATCCTCCACCAGCACCGGGAAGGACCAGTCCACCTCTTCCGACTGCGGGACATAGGCGACCAGGTTCTGGCGCAGCGCGCGGTTGACCGGCTGGCCGAGGATGGCGATCTCGCCGTGACCGACGCGCACAAAGCCCATCAGCGCTTTAAACAGTGTGGATTTACCCGAGCCGTTAACCCCCACCAGCGCGGCAATAGAGCCGCGCGGTACGCTGAACGAGGCGTCGCGCAGGGCGGTGTGGCCGTTGCGCCAGGTGACGGTGAGCTGGTCGACATACAGACCCGCTTGCGCAGTATTCATGGCTGTTTCCTCATCCCGTCCTGGATACCGTTGACGATGGTTTCGGTGGTGACGCGCAGCAGGTCGAGCCAGGTCGGCACCGGGCCGTCGGCGGCGCTCAGCGAATCGACATACAGCACGCCGCCGTAGTGGGCGCCGGCTTCGCGCGCCACCTGACGCGCCGGTTTATCGGAGATGGTGCTTTCGCTGAAGATGGTCGGGATCTGTTCTTTCTTCATGGTGTCGATAACCTTGCGCACCTGTTGCGGAGTGCCCTGCTGGTCGGCGTTAATCGGCCACAGATACAGTTCGCGCAGGCCATAGTCGCGGGCCAGATAGGAGAAGGCTCCCTCGCTGGTGACCAGCCAGCGCTTATCCTCGGGCAGCTGCGCCAGTCTGGCCTGCAGCGGCGCCATCGTCTGGCGGATCTTCTCTTTATAGGCCTCGGCGTTGCGGCGATAGGTGTCGGCGTGAGGCGGATCGTATTTCACCAGCGCATCGCGAATATTATCGACATAGATCAGGGCGTTATCTGCCGACATCCAGGCATGGGGATTGGGCTTTCCGCTATAGGGGCCTGCGCTGATGCCCATCGGCTGGATCCCCTCGCTGACCACCACCTCCGGGACGCCCTGCAGGTGCTGATAAAAGCGGGCAAACCACCGTTCGAGATTGAGACCGTTGCTGAGGATCAGCTGCGCCCCCTGCGCGCGTTTGATATCGCCGGGAGTAGGCTGGTAGTCATGGATCTCCGCGCCCGGTTTGGTGATGGAGCTGACGACGGCGGCATCGCCGGCCACGTTCTGCGCCATATCGGCGATAACCGTGAAGGTGGTGATAACCCTGAATTTCTCCTGCGCCGAGGCCGGCGCCGCGGCCAGCAGGGCCAGCGCGCTGGCCAGCAGCCATGATTTCAGCGGTGTCAGGTGCAGCATAGGATCCCTCGCAATGATGTGGTTAATTTCCCAGCGTTTATAGCCATTGCTATGTTATATAGCACAAGCTATTTATAAATGAAAATAATTCTTATTTGCATACGTGGTTAATAATGAGCCGGGAAACGAAAGCGATAAGAAAGGGGAGAGATAAGGCTGGCCCGGCGCGAACCGGGCGAAGATCAAGAGATATCGGCGACCGACTGGCGCGGGATCAGGCGGCCAGCCAGCGAGCGGCCCTCGGCGGTGAAGGTTGGCCGGTCGTCAATCAGGCTGCGGATACGCTGAATACAGTTATCCAGCAGCGCCTCCAGTGGCCAGGAGATGCAGGTCAGCGGTGGGTAGAGCAGCGAGGCGAGCGGGGAATCCTCAAGGCTCAGCAGGGAGACCTCCTGCGGGACGGCGATGGTGAATTCGCGCAGCAGGCGCATTGCCTCAGCCGCGTAGCGGTCACGTTTAACGATAATGACTGAGTATTTACTGAAGCTGTTAATTAAGGTCAGCAGCGCCTGTTCGACATCATCGTTGGCCGTCAGCACCAGCTGGCGGTTAAAAGGAATGGAGTAGTTCTGCAGAACGTTGCGGTAGCCTTCCATCATCTGGCGGCTGGCATCGTCGCTATCGCTGTCCACCAGCAGGGCGATGCTGCGGTGTCCCTTGCCAATCACATAGCGGCAGGCGCTTTCAGTGGCGAAGGCGAAGTCATAGCCCTGGCTGTTGCTCCCGGCGACGCCGAAACGGTCAAAGGCGATAACGTTGCGCGGCGCGTCGGCAGCAACGGCGCCCAGCACCACCACCGCCACGCACTGGCGCTGCAGATCGTCGATCGCCGCCGCCTGCTCTGCCGGATCGCTGACATACTGGACCAGCAGGCTTTTATTCAGCCCTTTCAGCGCCTGCGAGAGGAGCGGCAGCAGACGCGCGCCGTTGCTCTCGTCCTGCGCGGAAATCACCAGACCAACGTGGCTGGATGTCTGACTGGCGAGGTTTTGCGCGGCAAAGCTCGGGCGATAGTTGAGTTCTTCAACGGCCCGCAGCACAGCTTCCCGGCTCTCTTCGCGCACGCCCCGGGTGCCGGTCAGCACGCGGGAAACCGTCGCTCTTGAGACATTCGCTAATCTTGAAACATCATCAATCGTTGGCATGGCTTTTTCTGTCTGGACATTTTCGCCTAGCTTAACATACCTGCTGAAAAAAGTGTCTACCGTGGCCCGTCCACGGCGCCGGGCAGACGGGGCAGCCAGGCCGCGCCGCGCACGCCGCTGGCGTCGCCGAAGCGGGCCGGTTTGATCTGCGTGCGGCAGCTGTCGGAGAAGATCCACGGAACGATGGCGGCAGGCAGATCGCGATAGATCTGGCTGACGTTGGACAGACCGCCGCCCAGCACAATCACCTGCGGGTCGAGAATATTGATCACCGACGCCAGGCTACGGGCAAAGGCATCGATAAAGTGTCGCCAGTGGGCCAGCGCGCACGGAGCGCCGTTTTGCGCCGCGGCGACAATGGCTTCCGCACGGGCTTGTTCCCCATAGCGGCGGGCGAAGCCGGTGCCGGAGAGAAAGCTTTCGATGCAGTTCGTTTTGCCGCAGTAGCAGGGCTGCGGCGGGCCATCCCGCTCAGAAGTATAGCCCGGCAGCGGATTATGCCCCCACTCCCCGGCGATAGCGTTGGGACCGCTAAGCAGCTGTTGATGAACGGCGATCCCGCCACCGCAGCCGGTACCGATAATCACCCCGAAGACGGTGGCGGCCCCGGCGCCGGCGCCATCTACCGCCTCCGAAAGGGTGAAGCAGTCGGCATCGTTTGCCATCCACACCGGCTGGCCAAGCTGCTGCATGATATCCCGGCGCAGATCGTGGCCGTTGAGCACCAGGCAGTTGCAGTTTTTAATGCGTCCGCTTTGCGGATCGATTGCCCCAGGCAGGCCGATCCCCAGAGTGAATGGCTGGGAGCTGACCGCGCGAATATCGGCAATCAGGGTCAGCAGCTGACGCATAAAGGCGTCATAGCTATCTTTGTGGGTCGGCCGACGCAGGCGCTGGACGCATTCGCCTGCCGGGTCCAGCAGTACGGCTTCCATTTTGGTGCCGCCAATATCTATTCCAAGATGTAACATAGTGACCTCGGGGAATCAGACCCGGCCAGCGCGTCTGGCCGGGCAAGGCGCTAGGCGTGAAGCGGTTGCGCGCGGTAAATCGCAATCAGTTCGGCAATCAGCTCTTTCGCCAGAATGGAGGTCATCAGGTGATCCTGAGCATGGACCATCACCAGCGTCATTTTGGTTTTTCCCTCGCCTTCGTCAGCTTCGATAAGCTGGGTCTGCACAAGGTGAGCTTCGCGAGAATAGTGCGCCGCCTCTTGCATTTTGGCGTCGGCGGTGGCGAAATCACCCGCTTTAGCGGCGTGCAGCGCTTCGTAGCACAGGCTACGGGACTGGCCGGCGTTGATGATGATCCCCATCACCTGTTCTTCTAATTCCATGATTATCCTCTGAATCGTTAGCGTTAAGCGGTTTGCGCCGCGTTATCAGCCTGGCCGACGGCGTTTTCACGCTCCTGGGCCAGCAGCTGTTTTTCGTAAGCTTTGAGAAATGGCAGGTACATCACCATGGCAGTGGCCATACAAATGAGGCACAGAATCACCGGGCTAAAGCTCCAGTTCGCCGCCCACGAGGCGCCGATAGGGGCCGGCGTCGTCCACGGCGTCATCGACACTACGCGGCTGACCAGGTCCAGCTTCAGCGCAAAGTACGCCAGGGTCGCGTTGACCATCGGCACCAGCACGAACGGCAGGAAAAACAGTGGGTTCATGATGATCGGCGCGCCGAAGAGGATCGGTTCGTTAATATTGAATACCCCCGGCACGACCCCCATCCGGCCAATCGTCCGTAGATGCACGGCCTTGCTGCGCAGCAGCATCAGCGCCAGCGGCAGGGTGGAGCCGACGCCGCCGATCAGCAGATAGTGATCCCAGAAGCCCTGGACATAGATGTGCGGGATAGCGGTACCTGCCGCCATCGCCGCCTGATTGACCGACAGGTTGGCCATCCAGAACGGGTTCATGATCCCGGTGACGATCAGCGCGCCGTGGATCCCGGCGAACCACAGCACCTGACAGACCAGCACTGACAACATAATGGCCGGCAGCGTATCGGAAGCCGCGACCAGCGGTTTGACCAGCGACATGATCGCTTCCGGAATGATCATCCCCAGCTGAGCCTCGATAAACAGGTTCAGCGGATGCAGCGTCAGAATGATCGCCAGCACCGGGATCAGGATCTCGAACGAGCGCGCCACCCCGGCAGGCACTTCCGGCGGCAGACGAATGGTGATGTTATGCCGCTTGAGGAAGGCGTACAGCTCGGTGGAATAGATGGCCACCAGAATGGCGGTGAAAATCCCCTGACCGGAGAAGTAGGCAGTAGAGATCTGGCCATCTTTCAGCGGCGCGGCCACCAGCAGAAAAGACATCAGCGACAGCATCCCGGCGGTCAGCGAGTCCAGGTGATGGTGTTTGGCGAGGCTGGCGGCGATCCCGACGGCAATGAACAGGGTCATCACCCCCATGCTGAAGTTGAACGGCAGCATCAGCGCATCGCGATGATCGAGCGAAAATTGCAGCCAGGCGCGGGCAAAGCCCCACGTCGTATCCGGAGAAAACGGCGGAAAGATAAATACCAGCAAAAACGAGCCTACGATCATAAAGGGCAGGGCGGTAATAAAACCGTCGCGGATCGAGGTGACGTATTTTTGCTGGCCGATCGCCCCCGCCATAGGCGTGATCTGCCGTTCGATCACATCGATCAGTTTAGCGTACAGAGAGCTCATGTTCTTTCCTTAGTTCTTGTTTTCAATGAGGGAAAGGGCGAAATCGAGGACCGCGGCGCCTTTTTGCATGCCGTAGTCCATCATATTGATGGGTTCGACGCGGATACCGTATTTATCCGCCTGTTTTTGCAGATCCTGCTGCATGTATTTCACCTGCGGCCCCAGCAGCACCACCTGATAATGGCCAACCTGTTCGGCGAACTCCGCTACGCCATAGGCATTGATCTCTACCGGCAGATCCCGCTGTTCGGCTTCGGCAATCATTTTTTTCATCAGCAGGCTGGTGGACATGCCTGCCGAACAACACAACATTATTTTTTTCATAAGTACCGCTCCTGATGAGGTTGGATGAGCGGACTATAGTCAAAATGGATGCATTACGGAAAGCGCTTTCCGTTTGTGGATTTATTAATTGTGACCATGATCACCTATGGCAGGCTTTCACTTTCCGGTGTTGTGGGCGATCATCCCGGCGAGACAACCATTCGCAAAGGTAGGAGTATGAACATTCAGTTAATGAATGTGGCCGTGGATATCATCGAGCAGCGGCTGGCGCCGCTGGCGAATGTTCTGACGCGCAACAACCACATTACGGCGATGCGCGATAGCTTTGCGCTGGCGATGCCCTTTGTGATTGTTGGCAGCCTGTTGGTGCCCATTTTGTTTCCGCCCGTTTCCATAGACGGCGCCTCGCGTTTCGGCCAGGTCTATTTGCTGCTGCGGCCTATCCTGCTGCCGACCTTTCAGCTAACCATTGGCCTGGTGGCGCTGATTGTCGCCTTCGGCGCCAGCGCCAGTCTCGCCAAGCAGTACCGTCTGCCGGAACGGCTCTGCGGTTTAACCGGGTGTCTGGCTTTTCTGCTGTTTATCGGCTTTCGCGAGACTGCGGTGAGCAATGTTTATCTCGGCGGTATGGGGATATTTACCGCCCTGATATCCAGCACCTATTCCATTGAGATAATTCGCTTTTTCTACAAAAAAGGCTGGTGTATTCGCTTGCCTGATGAAGTGCCGCTGATGACCCGCAATGGCTTTCAACTGCTGATCCCGCTGCTGGTGGTGATGCTGTCGATAAGCGTGATGAATGCCATACTGCTGCAGACCACCGGACGCATCGTACCGGAGTTGATCAGCGAAGCGGTGCGGCCGCTGGTGCTGGCGTCCGACACGCTGATGGCGGTACTGATCTCTTTATTTATCTGTAACTTACTCTGGTTTATCGGTATCCATGGCGCGCTGATCATCACCGGGATCATGAACCCCTTCTGGATGACCTATCTGTTTGAAAATCAGCAGGCGCTGGCGGCGGGTTCGCCAACGCTGCCGCATATTTATCTGCAGGGGTTCTGGGATTTTTACCTGCTGATCGGCGGTATTGGCTCCACTTTGCCGCTGGTGCTGATGGCGATGCGCAGCCGCTCGCGGCAGCTGAAAAGCGTGGCAAAAATTGGCCTGCTGCCGTCGCTGTTTAATATCAACGAGCCAATACTGTTTGGTTTTCCGGTAATCATGAACCCGGTTTTTTTACTGCCGTTTCTCTTTGTTCCGCTGATAAATGCCTGTATCGCATGGTATTTAACTCAGCTGGGTATCCTCGACCGCGCGGTGGCGATGCTGCCATGGTCGATGCCTTCCCCGCTGGGGGCAGCATGGTCGGCGAACGGTAGCTGGAAAAATTTGTGTATGAGCCTGTTCGCGATGTTTAACGCCTGGATGCTCTATCGCCCCTTCTTCAAAGTGTACGAACGCCAGCTCGCGGAAACCGAACGCTGACCCCCTCGCCGTCGGCGGCTTATCCCCCGGCGGCACTCATTCACCTGCTCCTCCTTCCGCTCTGCTGCCGGCTCCCGGCGGCATTCTTGTTATTTTATGTGATCAGTCTCACGAATATATTCGTCGCAGAGCGAATTTTGTGAACCAGATAGGCAATTATGGAAAGCGCTTTCCATTAACGGATGTACATTTCCATTTTTGATCCGTAAATTTCCCCTCCGTTATCGGTTCGTGTTAACAAACATAACGTGGGAAAAAAATAATGATAAAGCTGAAACATTCAATACCTCTGGCTCTCCTCTCGCTGGCAGGGGCCAGCAGCCTGGCCTGCGCCGATCCGAAGTATGATTTTGCGCTGCATGGCTATATCCGCTCCGGGATCCTGGCGAACTCCGATGGCAACCGCGCGGACTCCGTCGGCCTGATGCCGGACGGTAAGTGGCGACTGGGCAACGAAGAAGACACCAAGATCGAACTGATCCCCACCGTGACGCTGACGGCGGACAGCGGCGTGGTGGCGAAAGTGCAGGCCAACCTCACTCACCAGTCGAAATGCACCTCCGACTGGAACTGTCAGGATGACGATGGCCATGACGTACAGTTTCGCGAAGGGTTCGCCGAGCTGAGCAATCTGGATTTTGCGCCGGAGATGACCTTCTGGGCCGGTAAGCGCTACAGCAGCTCCAACACCTCCAGCCATCAGTTCGACTGGGAGTACATTCAGTACAACGGCACCGGCGGCGGCTTCGACAACATGGATCTCGGCTTCGCCCGCTTCGACGCCGGGGTCTACGCCTTTTCACCCACCGATGAAACCAAAGCCTACCCGGTGGATAAGGGAGATCAGGGCTACCCGGATGACTATTCCCTCAACCTGTGGCTGAAAAAGATCGCCGGGACAGGCTTCGATCTGGAGCTGATCGGCCACCATATGAACCGTAACGAAAACCACCCGACTTCCGCCGAGAAGGGTTATGGCGTGACCGGTATTTATAACTTTGACGGTTTCTATGGCCTGACCGGAGGCTACTCCCGCCTCGCATTGCAGTACGGGAAAGGGCTGGCGGCGGGTGACTCGCTGGGTAAAAACGGCTGGGGCTGGGCCAATCTGGAAAACACTCAGTCCTGGCGAGTGGTGCTGGATAGCGTGGCCTCGATGGGCGACCTGGAGATCTCGACCTTCGCTTTCTGGCAGAAAGATAAAAACTACCGCTGGTGGACGGAAGATGACCGTGGCTGGGGACGCTCGATGTGGGTCGCCGGTATCCGCCCTTATCATCAGATCACCCGCAACTTTGCCATGCAGTACGAGCTGGGCTACGAATACCTGGATGACAAAAACTACAAAGGGGTCAACGGCAAAGGCAAAGGCGGCCTGACCAAAGTCACCGTTGCGCCAACCCTGACCTTTGACTCCGGTTTCTGGGCACGCCCGCAGCTGCGCTTCTTCGTCACCTACGCGAAGTGGGATAAAGGTGTCTCCGATGCGCTGGACGGCAACTACAACTGGGATACCAATACCATCACCGCCGGCGGGTATTCCCGCAGTGGCTCTACCGACACCGTTAACTTCGGCGTACAGGCCGAGGTCTGGTTCTAAGGAGAGACAACGATGAAGCCGATGAAAAACCTGCTGCTGATGGGGCTGCTGTCCGCGCTGGGAGCCGGCGGGGCGCTGGCCGCCGAGCGCTCGCACTTTACGCACTTTATCACTCGCGACGGCGCCACCCTCAAGGACGGCGACAAGGTGTTTCGTTTCGCCGGGATCCACGCGCCGGAGCTGCACCGCATTGAAGACGACGCCCGCGGCCCCTGCAGAGCAGACCCGCGCGGCTGGGGACAATACTTTAAATGGCCAACTGCGCAGGAGCAGCAAAACTGGATCCAGGCGATGGTGCAAACCGGGGCGAAAGCCCAGCGCGTCTACGTGCTGTCGGTGCAGCAGGAATTTGATAAAGCCTGCGGGCGCGAGACCCATATTCTGGCGCCGGAAACGGCGGACGGCATGCCGCGGCTGAATGAGAAAGCCATGCGGGTGTATGACAACATGATTGCCGAAGCGGACAAACAGGGATTGCGTCTGATCCTGCCGTTTATCGACCACTGGTGGTGGTGGGGCGGGCGCGAGCAGCTGGCGGCGTTCTATCATGAAAAAGCGGAAGACTTTTATCGGACCGATAGCAAGACCTTCAAAGCCTATCTGGATGTGATCCGCCAGGTTATCACCCGGACAAATACCGTCACCGGTCGCGCCTACTATGATGAAAAGGCGATCATGGCCTGGGAAACCGGTAACGAGCTGGAGGATACCAACGCCGATTTCCTGCATCAGACCGCGGCGTGGATTAAAAAATGGGCCCCTCATCAGCTGGTGGTGGATGGCACCTATAAGAAAATCAATTCCTTTGCGCTGACCGACCCCAATGTAGATATCGTCAGCAATCACTATTACACCAATGCCGATAATAACCATCCCGGGCAGGTGACGCAGGATCTGCGCGCCGTCGGCGGGCAAAAAGTCTATCTCGTCGGCGAGTTTGGCCTGCTGCCGGCGGATCAACTGAACGCCATTATGCAGTCGATCGTTCACAGCAACGTCAACGGGGCGCAAGCCGCCGGCGGGCTTATCTGGGGCTTCCGCGGCCATCGTCACGACGGCGGCTTCTACTGGCATAAGGAGTCGACCGGGCACTACAGTTACCACCTGCCGGGGTTTGCCAAAGAAGGCGAAGCGAACCAGGAGCAGGCGGTGGTCGATCTGGTGCGCACGGCCGCAGCGCAGATGGCCGGGCAGCAGACGATGGCGCCGCTGCCGAAGCCGGACGCGCCTTTGCTGCGCGAGACCACCTCGCCCTTCGCGATCAACTGGATGGGAACCGCGGTGGGACGCAGCTACGATGTCGAACGCGCCGCCTCGCCGACCGGGCCGTGGACGGTGGTGGGCCGGGATATCTCCGATGGCGTTAACGAATGGAATCCGGAAACCATGGTTCTGTTCCGCGACGATTATCGTCAGCTTCAGCTCGGGCATACGTATTACTACCGGGTGACGGCGAAAAACGAGAGCGGTCATTCGGCTCCTTCCAATGTGATTAGCGTGCAGCATAGCGAGGAGAATCAGCCGCCGGTTGTCACGCTGGAACCGGCCCTAACCACCACGCAGGACCAGGGCGTCGAGCTTACGGCCAGCTGGCAGGACGATGGCCTGCCGTCGCGAGAGGTTAAGGTGGGCTGGCAGCACGCCGGTGAGGGACAGGTGCATTTTTGCCATGCCGATCGGGCTCAAACCCGGGCCTGGTTTACGGCGCCAGGTACCTATGCGCTGACTTTCACGGCGGACGATGGGCTGCTGAAAAGCAGCAAAACCGTGACCGTGACGGTGGGCGAAGCGACGGGGAAAGCGCCAGCGGATTTTTGTCGTTATTACGGCGAAGTTTATGGCGTGGCTGAGGGTCGGCTGACGGTGATGAAGAGTGATAAAGACGCGCTGACAGTTGGCGAGGACGGCTTCCTCGGCCCATTTGCCAACGAGGGGGATAAGATCAGCTGGCAGGTGCAGGCGCCGTGGAGCGGTCAGTTCCTGCTCAATGTAACCTTCAACGGCAAATGGGGCGGTAAGCAGAACTCATTTGTCGTCAACGGGGGCGCTCCGCAGGCCGTGGCCTTCCCGCAGACGGATGAGCAGGGCCAGCAGCTGCGGATACCGGTGACGCTTAACGCGGGGACTAATCAGATTGACTTCGGCCGCTTCGCCGGCGACTGGGGCTATATGTTCATTAAATCGATCGAAGTGGTCGCTGAGTAGTACGTTCAGGCTGCGCCAGACGGGCGCAGCCTTTTTTCGAAGGAGAGGTTATGCAGCAATATCAGTTTCCGCAAGGGTTTCTATGGGGGGCGGCGGCGTCCGGCCCGCAAACGGAAGGGGTCACCAATAAGCACCATCGTTCCATCTGGGACAGTTGGTTTGCCGAACAGCCGGAGCGATTTTATCAGCAGGTAGGGCCGCAAACCGTGTGTGATACTTATCATCAGTATCCGCAGGACGTGGCGCTGATGAAAAAGACCGGCTTCAACTCGTTTCGCACCTCAATTCAGTGGTCACGACTGATCGCTGATTTGGAAACCGGCGCGCCGGACCCGGACGCGGTGCGTTTTTATCACGCCTATCTCGATGAGATGATCGCCAACGGCATTGAGCCGATGATCAATCTCTACCACTTTGATATGCCGGAAGCGCTGCAGAAACAGTACGGCGGCTTTGAATCGGCGCACGTGGCCGAGCTGTTTGCCCGCTTTGCCCGCACCGCCTTTAGCCTGTTTGGCCATAAGGTTAAATACTGGATAACCTTCAACGAACCGATTGTGCCGGTTGAGGGGGGCTACCTGTACGACTTCCACTATCCGTGTAAGAAAGATGGCCGGCTGGCGGCGCAGGTGGCGTTTAACATTATGCTGGCGCACGCCAAAGCGGTCACGGCTTATCGTGAACTGGCGCTGGCGGGCGAGATCGGCGTGGTGCTCAACCTGACCCCGAGCTATACGCTCACCGACAGCGACGCGGATAAAAAGGCCGCCGGGTATGCCGACCTGTTTTTTAACCGCAGCTTCCTTGACCCGCTGGTAAAACATGAATTCCCCAAAGCGCTGTGCGAGATCCTCGCCGCCCACGACTGCCTGCCGACGACCAGCAAAGACGACGTGGCGTTGATCCTCAGCGCGGAGATCGATTTTCTTGGGGTGAATTATTACGTGCCGCGGCGGGTAAAAGCGCGTGAGAGCGAATATGACCTCGATTATTTCACCCCGGAATACTATTTCGAAAACGCGGTGAACCCGCAGGGCCGCTTTAACCCCTATCGTGATAACAACGAGATCCTGCCGCAGGCTATTTATGACATTGCCGCCAATATTCGCGAAAACTACGGCAATATTAAGTGGTATCTCGCGGAAATCGGCATCGCGATGGATCGAGAATCAGAGGGAGAGCCCGGGGCGGACGGGGTGATAGACGATAATTTTCGCATACAGCTGATGGAGGAGCATCTGGTGCAACTGCACCGCGCCATTGCCGACGGCGCGAACTGCTTTGGCGTACACCAGTGGACGTTTATCGACAACTGGTCGTGGATCAATGCCTTCAAACGGCGCTACGGCTTCTGGCGACTGGATCTGGAGACCGGCGAGCGACAGATAAAACGCAATGCGCTGTGGTTTGCCGAACTGGCGACCAGCAACGGTTTTACCAGCGATAAATAGCGCGCTGCGCCAGCGCTCCCTCTCACCGGCGCGCAAAGGGGGAGCGCACGAGGTTACACCAGTTCGTCTTTATTAATACCCAGCCGCTTCATGCGCGACAGGAGCGTGGTGCGCTTGAGCCCCAGCCGCTGGGCGGCGCCCTTCGGCCCGGCCACCACGCCGTTGCTCTCCTTCAGCACCCGGACGATCAGCTGATATTCATCTTCGCCTTCCTCAGGCAGGACCTCTGGCGACCGCGGAGGCTCGACGATATCCCGCTCCGGCAGGGAGAGCTGCAGCACGTTACCCCGGGTCAGCAGCACCGCCCGTTCGATGACGTTTTCCAGCTCGCGCACGTTGCCCGGCCACTCCATGCGCGTCAGGGTACGCAGGGTCTCCGCCGGAATGCTGTCGATATTGCGTCCCATGCGGCGGGCGATTTTGAAGGTAAAGGCCTTCACCAGCAGCGGGATATCGTCGGGACGCTCGCGCAGCGGCGGCAGGTGGATCGGGAACACGTTGAGCCGGTAGTAGAGGTCGCTGCGAAATTCCCTGTCGATAACCATCTGCTTGAGATCGCGGTTGGTGGCGGCGATCAGTCGGACGTCGGTCTGGATCAGCTTGTTGCTCCCCAGGCGCTCGAACTCTTGCTCCTGGAGAACGCGCAGCAGCTTGGGCTGCAGCTCCAGCGGCATATCGCCCACTTCATCAAGGAACAGGGAGCTTTTGTCCGCCAGTTCGAAGCGGCCGATACGCTGGGCGCTGGCCCCGGTGAAGGCTCCGCGTTCGTGGCCGAACAGATCGCTCTCCAGCAGACCGGCGGGCATCGCGGCGCAGTTCATCTTCACCATCCGCCGACTGTTTCGTCCGCTGAGGTTATGAATGGCGCGGGCGATAAGCTCTTTGCCGGTGCCGGTTTCACCGAGGATCAGTACTGTGCTGTCGCTGTGGGCCACCATCTCGACCTGCTTGAGCACATTGTTCATCGCCTCGCTGCGGCCGATGATCTCCCCGAATTCGCTCTCGACATTGTTGAGCTGCTCGGTGAGGGCGAGGTTCTCATCCACCAGCCGCTCTTTCAGGCGCTGAATTTCACGGTAGGCGAGGGCGTTATCGATAGCGATCGACACCCGCTCGGCGATCTGCCGCAGCAGCTTGAGATTGGTGGTGGTAAACACCTGTTCGTCGCATTGCGCCAGCTTCAGCACCCCGAGGAGGGTGTTGCCGGACATCAGCGGCAGCAGGCACAGGGTCTGGATCTTGTTGCCCCACATTTCGAAGAGCATCTTCTCGTACGGCGCGAGGGTGTCATGCTCGTGCAGATTAAGCAGCAGCATCTCTTTGCTTTTGAACACGCGCTCGGTGAGGGTGCCCGCTTCATCTACCTCGCTCTGGTCGTGAACCGGATGGCTGGCATCGAGATAGTGTGTGGAATAGATGTTGAGCTTCCCTTTGCGGTTGCTGCGCAGCACCACGCTGATGGCGTCGATCCGGAAGTAGCGATGGATCTCTTTCGCCACCTCGCTGACCAGCTCGTCGATATCCAGACGCGAGAGGACCGCGTTGGTGATCGCCACCAGGATGCGGAAGTTGTCGCGCTCGTGGCACAACAGATCGTAATCGACGTTGTTGCTGACCCGGTTCTGAATCTGCTCGCTGACGACGGCGACGATCTGCGCGAAGGTATGCAGCCGCTGGAACTCTTTCTCGCTCCATGGCCGGTTGTCACGGCGCAGAAATTCGCAACCGCCGAAGATCCGCCCGTCGGCCGCCAGCGGCAGCAGCGAGTAGTACCCGAACGGGCGATAGATCCCGCTGCGGATAAGCTGCGGCCAGGTGTCGGCAAAGGTCTCATGATCGCAATGCAGGGCATCCGGCCGGGAGAGTAAGCGGCGCACCGGTCCGTGGGCGAGCACGGTTTCATCTTCATAGCTCACCGGCTGGCCTGCCTCATCGCAGGCGTATCTGGCCGCGCGGTGGTTGCCTGCGTTCCACAGGATAATGGCCGCTTCGTCGGCCAGTGCGGACTGTTGCACCAGGCGGGTCAGGGTTTCGCTCAGCGCAGCCAGATCGGGCTGCTGTAATAAAAGCCGGGTGATATCAAACAGACCCTGCTGGCCGAGATCGCTCATCGGTGTATACGACATGGCTTACATCCAAAACGCGCCGGCAACGCGGCGCATAAGAAAATGATGGTACAAATAATAGTATGTTAATAAAGCGGTTATTGCCGCTTTAACCCATCCGTGGGCGCCCGCTGGTTTGGGCGGGATAATCATGCTGGCTTTTCCCGGCTCGCGCTGCGCTTAGCCGGGCTACATGTGCGCGCCGTGTTGTAGCCCGGATAAGGCGTCAGCCGCTATCCGGGACCCGACGCCGTGGTTAACAAATTCTCGGCAGCGGCTCGGCGTGGGGAAGATCGAGCGTCCGCTTTACGCCGTACAGCCCGACGGAACGCACGCCCGGGCGGGCGACCACCTCGCCGATTATCGCCGCCTCGCGTCCCAGGGCGTGAGACCGTATATGCGCCAGCACGTTTTCCGCTTCTTCGCGGGCGACGGCGATCACCAGCTTGCCTTCATTGGCGAAGTTCAGGGCGTCCAGCCCGAGCAGCTCGCAGACTCCGCGCACGGTGTCGTTGACCGGCAGCTTCGCCTCGTGCAGTTCAATGCCGCAGCCGCTGGCGGCGGCGAACTCATGGGCGACGGCGTTGACGCCGCCGCGGGTGGCGTCGCGCAGGGCTTTGACGCCGCGCAGCGGCCGCAGGGTTTGGATCAGCGGCGTCAGCACCGCGCAGTCGCTGGACAGCGCGCCGTCGAGCCC
Organism: Klebsiella sp. JB_Kp004; assembly: GCF_040065795.1. Classification (NCBI taxonomy): domain Bacteria; kingdom Pseudomonadati; phylum Pseudomonadota; class Gammaproteobacteria; order Enterobacterales; family Enterobacteriaceae; genus Klebsiella; species Klebsiella sp. JB_Kp004. The sequence continues at coordinate 188,875 of NZ_JBEAKW010000003.1, forward strand.
CATCTGCTCGCGCAGATTAAGGATGGTGGCGCCATGATCCCCCAGCGTGCCGCTGACCAGCAGCACATCGCCGGCGCTGATCTGCTGCGTCCCCCAGCGAACGTCTGCCGGGATGGCGCCGATGCCGGCGGTGTTAATAAACAGCTTATCCGCCGCGCCGCGCGGCACCACTTTGGTGTCGCCGGTAACGATAGCGATCCCTGCCGCCCGAGCGGTATCGGCCATGCTGGCGACCACCGCTTCCAGGGTAGCCATCTCCAGCCCCTCTTCGAGAATAAACCCGCAGGAAAGATAGCGGGGGATGGCGCCGCTGACCGCCACATCGTTGGCGGTACCGCAGACGGCCAGCTTGCCGATATTGCCGCCGGGAAAGAACAGCGGGTCAATCACATAGCTGTCGGTGGAGAAGGCGAGACGATCCCCCTGGGCGGCAAGCGCCGCCAGATCGAGACGCGCCTGATCTTCCTGCTCCGCCAGCCAGGGGTTGGCGAAAGCCTGCATAAACAGGTCGCCGATCAGCTGCTGCATTGCCTGACCGCCGCTACCGTGGGCTAACTGGACGCTTTTCATGCTTCATATTCCTGACTGCGATATTGATACCAGGCGGCGCAGGCCCCTTCCGAGGAGACCATCAGCGCGCCAAAGGCGCTTTGCGGATTGCAGGTGCTGGCGAAGAGCGGGCACTGGTGCGGTTTACAGCGGCCGGTCAACACCTCGCCGCAGCGGGCGCGCGGGTCGTCGCACACGCGCTGCGGCGCCGGGCGGAAATGGGCCTCGGCATCGAAGCGCTGATAGGCCGGCGTGAGGTGCACGCCGGAGTCGCTGATGACCCCCAGACCGCGCCATTCGCTGTCGCCATCAAGGCGAAACACGTCGGCCATCGCCGCCTGCGCCAGCGGGTTGCCGGCATCCGGTACTACGCGGCGGTACTGATTTTCCACCTCGCTACGCTGCGCTATTGTCTGCTCAACCAGCATCACCGCGCCTTGCAGTAGATCAAGAGGTTCGAAACCGGCGACCACTAACGGGCGATGATAGTCGCTGGCGATAAAGCCGTAGGCTTCGGTGCCGATCACCATACTGACGTGGCCGGGGGCGAGAAAGGCGTCGATACCGTTGTCAGGCTGGTCCAGCAGACTGCGCAGGGTCGGCAGCAGGGTGATGTGCTGGCAGAAAAAGAAGAAGTTATCGACGTTGCGCTCCCGCGCCTGACGCAGGGTGAGGGCGGTGGCGGGCATGGTGGTTTCGAAACCGAGACCGAAAAAGACCACTTCACGCTGCGGGTTTTGCTGCGCCAGCCGCAGGGCGTCCATCGGCGAATAAACGATGCGGACATCGGCGCCGCGGGCTTTCGCCTGCAGCAGTGAGCCGTTTTTGCCCGGTACGCGCATGGCGTCGCCGAAGGTACAGAAGATAACCCCCGGACGACTGGCAATCTCAATGCAGGCGTCGATGCGCCCCATCGGCAGGACGCACACCGGGCAGCCGGGCCCATGAATAAATTCGATATTCTCCGGCAACAGCTGGTCGAGACCGAACTTAAAAATGGCATGGGTATGACCGCCGCAGACCTCCATGATGCGCAGCGGTCGCGCGGCGGTGTGCGGCAGCAGATGGGCACGCTGCTGAAGATGGGCCACCAACTGCATGACCTGCTCAGGGGCGCGGTATTCGTCAACGTAACGCATTATCGCTCCTCGCCGTACAGCAGGGCGCCGACGTCCGGCTCTACGTCAAACATATTTTGCAGCGCTTCGAGAGTGTCGCGGGCTTCGGCTTCATTAATCACGCTCATGGCGAAGCCGACGTGCACCAGCACCCACTGGCCGAGACGCGGCTGGCCCTGCTCGTCAACGGCGCCCACCAGCGTCAGGTCGACGTCGCGCTGAATGCCGCAGACTTCCACCTTCGCCAGCACGCCGTCGATGGCGCAAATTTGTCCCGGAATGCCTATGCACATCGCTGCGTCTCCAGCCAGGTGAGCCACTGATCCATGCCTTCGCCGCTGGTGGCGGAGAGGAGGATAATGTCAATATGCGGATTGACCTCGCGGGCGCAGGCCAGGCACTTCTCGACGTCGAAATTGAGATACGGCAGCAGGTCGACCTTGTTGAGCAGCATCAGGCTGGCGGCGGCGAACATATGCGGATACTTCAGCGGCTTGTCTTCGCCTTCCGTGACCGACAGCACCGCCACCTTATGGCGTTCGCCGAGATCAAAGCTCGCCGGGCAGACCAGGTTGCCGACGTTTTCAATAAACAGAATGCCGTGGTCAGCCAGCGGCAGGCGCGGGGCGGCGTCGGCGATCATCTGGGCGTCGAGATGGCAGCCTTTCCCGGTGTTGACCTGAATCGCCGGGGTGCCGGTGGCGCGAATGCGGGCGGCGTCATTGACCGTTTGCTGGTCGCCTTCAATCACTGCGCAGTCGGCACGCCCTTTCAGCCGGGTGAGGGTTTCGGTGAGCAGGGTGGTTTTGCCGGAGCCGGGGCTGGAAACCAGATTCAGCACCAGCTGCTGCTTCGCCGCAAAGCGCGCGCGGTTGCGCGCCGCCAGACGGTTGTTTTTATCCAGCACGTCGATTTCCACTTCCAGCATGCGCCGCTGGCTCTGGCCCGGGGCGTGAGTCCCCGCTTCGCCATGGCCGTAATGCAGATCGCCCTCTGTCGTGCGGGTGGGGGCGAAGTGGTCGGTTTTTACGCCGGTGATGGTCATCGTCTGGCGTGGGGCGGGCGCGAAGGGGGCGCTGCGGAACGCGGAATGCGGGTTTCGTTCGTCTCCTTCAATATAGAGGTTGCCTTCTCCACAGCCGCATGTTGTACACATAATTTACTCCAATTCTAAACGCTGAATCTGTAAGCCGTCATCCGCCACGATCTGTAGCTGGTCGTTATTGCAGTGCGGGCAGCGGCGGACGTGCTGCGAGACAAGATGGACGTACTGCTGACAGCGTTCGCACCAGCATTCAGCCTGTTGTTCGGCGATATGCAGTTCGCACCCCTCCGCCAGCGTGCCGCGGCAGACCAGCTCAAAGCAGAAGGTCAGGGCGCTGGCTTCCACACAGGAAAATGCTCCCACCTTAAGCCACACGCCGGTCACCCGCCGCGCGCCGGCCTGCTGCGCCTGTTGTTCAATAATTTCCAGCGCCCGCTGGCTGAGGGTGATTTCGTGCATAGTCGCCTCCGTATCGCGATGCGCCTTTTATGCAATAACGGTGCCAGAACGGACTCGTAGTGGCAGGAAATGTCGATGACGACGCGCCGGGGCTGTCATCGACATGTCGCGTCGGCAGGGAATAAATATAAAAACATAATTAAATCAAATAAATAAAATATGGCACGGAAAATGCTTAGACGGTGCATCTCATGCTACGGAGAAACCGATATGACTATTTGGGAAATAAGTGAAAAGGCGGATTACATCGCCGACCGTCACCGGCAGCAGCAGGAGCAGTGGCATATCTACTGTAACTCGCTGGTTCAGGGGATCACCCTGTCGAAAGCCCGCCTGCATCACGCGATGAGCTGCGCGCCGGACAAAGAGCTGTGCTTCGTGCTGTTCGGCCATTTTCAGGTGTTCGTCGCCCTGGCGGAAGGCTTCAACAGCCACACCATCGAATACTACGTCGAAAACAAAGGCGGCGGTGATAAGTATCTGATTGCTCAGGCCACGCTCGCCGCGGATGGCACGGTGGACGGGCGGATCAGCAACCGCTCCCGCGACCAGGTGCTGGAGCATTATCTGGCGATTATCGCCACCGTCTATGACCGTCTGTACGACGCCATGGAGCAAGACCAACCGGTGGACTTAAGCCATCTGGCCCTGACCCACTGATCGCAAGGTGTCGACACGTGTCGAAAATGACACCTGCGCAACCTGATTTCGTCAAAAGTGACTTTCACCCGAGGATGACCCGGTGAACCGTTTTGTAATTGCTGACTCCACTGTCTGTATCGGCTGCCGCACCTGCGAAGCCGCCTGCTCTGAGACGCATCGCCAGCACGGCCTGCAGGCTATGCCGCGGCTGCAGGTGATGCGTAATGAAAAAGAATCGGCACCGCAGATGTGCCACCACTGCGAAGACGCCCCCTGCGCCGCTGTCTGCCCGGTAAACGCCATCCAGCGCGTCGATGGCGCCGTCCAGCTCAACGAGAGCCTGTGCGTAAGCTGCAAACTGTGCGGCATCGCCTGCCCGTTTGGCGCGATCGAATTTTCCGGCAGCCGTCCGCTGGATATTCCGGCCAATGCCAATACCCGGCTGGCGCCCCCCGCGCCGCCGGCGCCGGCCCGCGTCAGCTCGCTGCTCGACTGGGTGCCGGGCGTGCGCGCCATTGCCGTGAAATGCGACCTCTGCCACTTCGATGACCAGGGCCCGGCCTGCGTGCGGACCTGTCCGACCAAAGCGCTGATGCTGGTGGATAGCCGTGATATCGCCCAGGCCAGCAAGCGTAAACGCCAGCTGACCTTTAATACCGACCTTGGCGACTTGTCGTTGTTCCAGGCGCAACAGGGGGAGAGGGAATGAGTGTAATTGGATTAGTCAATCAGGCGGTGACATGGTACGCCGCCAGCGCCGTGCTGGCCTTTGTGTTTGCCATGCGTAAACCGCTCAGCGGCGCCATTGCCGGGATCGGCGGCGCGGTGGCCAGCGCCATGCTGGTGGTTGCCGGCGGCGCCGCGCTGCTGATGCCGGATCGGATCCACGGCGGCATGCTGCAGTTTCTCCATCTGACAATGCGGGTGGGCGGCGTCAATGCCCTGTGGCTGCTGGCCATCGGCCTGTCGGCGCTGCCGGTGTCGCTGTTTAACATTAGCTGGCATCGCCACCCGCAGGTGAAGGCCAACGGCCTGCTGGTCAACCTGCTGCTGGCCGCCGCCACCTGCGCGGTGGTGGTGACCAACATCGGTTCGCTGGTGGTGATGGCGGAGATCATGGCGCTCTGCGCGGCGTTTCTCACCGGCTGCGCCGCCTCCGGTAAGCTGTGGTTTGCGCTGGGTCGTCTCGGCACGCTGTTGATGGCATGGACCTGCTGGCTGGTGTGGTCGACCTACGGCACCCTTGAGCTGGCGCAGATCAATCTCCAGGCGGTGGATATGATGCAGAACCCGCTGCTGTGGCTGCCGGGGCTGGCGGGATTCGCCCTGCTGGCGGGGGCGATCCCGCTGCACGGCTGGGCGCCGCAGGCTCACGCCGGGGCCAGCGCGCCGGCCGCCGCGCTGTTTTCCTCTGTGGTCATGAAGGTCGGTCTGTACGGCATGTTAACCGTTTCGCTGGCCGGCGGCGTGCCGCCGCTGTGGTGGGGCGTGATGCTGCTGGTGCTGGGGATGATCACCGCCTTCATCGGCGGGCTGTATGCGTTGATGGAGCATAACATTCAGCGCCTGCTGGCCTATCACACCCTGGAGAATATCGGCATCATCCTGCTCGGGCTGGGCGCCTTCGTCACCGGCGTGGCCACCCGCAACAGCACGCTGATGGTGCTGGGCTTCATCGGCGGCATGTATCACCTGATTAACCACAGCCTGTTCAAAACTACGCTGTTCCTCGGCGCCGGGGCGGTGTGGTTCCGCACCGGCCATCGCGATATCGAAAAGCTCGGCGGCATCGGTAAAAAAATGCCGCTGATCTCCCTCGCCATGCTGGTGGGGCTGATGGCGATGGCGGCCTTGCCGCCGCTGAACGGCTTCGCCGGCGAGTGGGTCATCTACCAGTCCTTCTTCAAAATGAGCACCAGTGACCTGTTTATTGGCCGTCTGCTGGGGCCGCTGCTGGCGGTTGGCCTGGCGATCACCGGCGCGCTGGCGGTGATGTGTATGGCCAAAGTCTATGGTGTCACCTTCCTCGGCGCGCCGCGGAGCAAAGAGGCGGAAAACGCCACCTGCGCCCCCTGGCTGATGACCCTGAGCGTGGTCATGGCGGCGGTCTTCTGCCTCGTTGGCGGCATTGCCGCGCCGTGGCTGCTGCCGCTGGTGAGCGGCGCCTTCCCGCTGCAGGCCCAGGTGTCGAGCGTGGTGTCGCAGCCGATGATCGCGCTGCTGCTTATCGCCTGCCCGCTGCTGCCGTTCCTGCTGATGATCTTCTTTAAAGGCGATCGCCTGGCGGCGCGCTCGCGCGGCGCGGCCTGGGTCTGCGGCTACGATCACGAACAGTCGATGGTGGTCACCGCCCACGGTTTCGCCATGCCGGTGAAAGAGGCTTTTGCGCCGCTGCTGAAGCTGCGTCACTGGCTGAATCCGGTGCGTCTGGTGCCGGGCTGGCAATCGGCCTCGGCGCCGGCGCTGCTGCGCGGAATGGCGCTGGTTGAGCTGGCGGTGCTGGTGGTGATTGTCATTTCCCGAGGAGCCTGAGAATGAGTCTGTTAATTGCATTGCTACAGGCGCTGGCGCTGTTTGCCGTCGCGCCGCTGTTATCCGGGATCGTCCGCGTCGCCCGCGCGCGGCTGCATAACCGCCGCGGACCGGGCGTGCTGCAGGAGTATCGGGATATCCTGAAATTGCTGGGCCGCCAGAGCGTCGGTCCCGACGCCTCGGGCTGGGTGTTCCGCCTGACGCCGTACGTCATGGTGGGCGTGATGCTGACCATCGCCACCGCCTTGCCGGTGGTGACGGTGGACTCTCCGCTGCCGGTGCTTGGGGATCTCATCACCCTGATCTACCTGTTCGCCATCGCCCGTTTCTTCTTCGCGATTTCCGGTCTGGACACCGGCAGCCCGTTTACCGCGCTGGGCAGCAGCCGCGAAGCGATGCTCGGCGTGCTGGTGGAGCCGATCCTGCTGCTGGGCCTGTGGGTCGCCGCGCAGGTGGCGGGCTCCACCCATATCAGCAGTATCACCGACACCCTTTATCACTGGCCGGCAGCGCGCAGCATTCCACTGATTCTGGCGCTGTGCGCCTGCGCCTTCGCCACCTTTATCGAGATGGGCAAACTGCCGTTCGATCTGGCGGAAGCGGAGCAGGAGCTGCAGGAGGGGCCGCTTTCCGAGTACAGCGGCAGCGGCTTTGGCATCCTGAAGTGGGGCATCAGCCTCAAACAGCTGGTGGTGCTGCAGATGTTTGTCGGGGTCTTTTTCCCGTGGGGCCAGATGACCAGCTTCAGCGTCGGCGGCCTGCTGCTGGCGCTGGTGGTGGCCGTCGTCAAGCTGGTGGTTGGCGTGCTGATCATCGCGCTGTTTGAAAACAGCATGGCGCGTCTGCGCTTCTGTGCCACCTCCCGCGTCACCTGGGCCGGGTTTGGTTTCGCCTTTTTAGCTTTCGTCTCCTTGCTGGTGGCGTGATTAAGAGAGTTTGAGCATGTCTGAAGAAAAAATCGGTCAACACTATCTTGCGGCGCTGCACCAGGCCTTTCCGGGCGTGGTGCTGGACGAAGCCTGGCAGACCAAAGACCAGTTGACGGTCACGGTAAAGGTCAACTATCTGCCGGAAGTGGTCGAGTTCCTGTACTACAAGCAGGGCGGCTGGCTGTCGGTGCTGTTCGGCAACGATGAACGTAAGCTGAACGGCCACTACGCGGTCTATTACGTGCTGTCGATGGAGCAGGGCACCAAATGCTGGATCACCGTGCGTGTGGAAGTGGATGCCAACAAACCGGAATACCCATCGGTGACGCCGCGCGTGCCGGCGGCGGTGTGGGGCGAGCGCGAAGTGCGCGATATGTACGGCCTCGTGCCGGTTGGCCTGCCGGACGAACGCCGTCTGGTGCTGCCGGACGACTGGCCGGACGAACTCTATCCGCTGCGTAAAGACAGCATGGACTATCGCCAGCGTCCGGCGCCGACCACCGACGCCGAAACCTACGAGTTCATCAACGAGCTGGGCAGCAAGAAAAACAACGTGGTGCCGATCGGCCCGCTGCACGTCACTTCCGATGAGCCCGGCCACTTCCGCCTGTTCGTTGACGGCGAGAATATTATCGATGCCGATTACCGTCTGTTCTATGTCCATCGCGGGATGGAAAAGCTGGCGGAAACCCGCATGGGTTATAACGAAGTCACCTTCCTGTCGGACCGGGTGTGCGGCATCTGCGGCTTCGCCCACAGCACCGCTTATACCACCTCGGTGGAGAATGCGATGGGCATCGTGGTGCCGGAGCGGGCGCAGATGATCCGCGCCATTCTGCTGGAGGTGGAGCGCCTGCATTCGCACCTCCTGAACCTCGGTCTGGCCTGCCACTTCACCGGCTTCGACTCCGGCTTTATGCAGTTCTTCCGCGTGCGCGAAACCTCGATGAAGATGGCCGAGATCCTCACCGGCGCGCGGAAAACCTACGGTCTGAACCTGATCGGCGGGATCCGCCGCGACCTGCTGAAAGAGGACATGATCCAGACCCGCCAGCTGGCGCAGCAGATGCGTCGCGACGTGCAGGAGCTGGTGGATATGCTGCTCAGCACCCCGAACATGGAGCAGCGTACTGTCGGCATTGGCCGTCTGGACCCGGAAATCGCCCGCGACTTCAGCAACGTCGGCCCGATGGTGCGCGCCAGCGGCCACGCCCGCGACACCCGCGCCGACCACCCGTTCGTCGGCTACGGCCTGCTGCCGATGGAAGTCCACAGCGAACAGGGCTGCGACGTGATCTCCCGCCTCAAGGTGCGGATCAACGAGGTTTATACCGCGCTGAACATGATTGATTACGGTCTCGATAACCTGCCGGGCGGTCCGCTGATGGTGGAGGGCTTCACCTATATTCCGCACCGCTTCGCGCTGGGCTTCTCAGAAGCGCCGCGCGGGGATGATATCCACTGGAGCATGACCGGCGACAACCAGAAGCTGTACCGCTGGCGCTGCCGGGCGGCGACCTACGCCAACTGGCCGACTCTGCGCTATATGCTGCGCGGCAATACCGTTTCCGATGCGCCGCTGATCATCGGCAGCCTTGACCCGTGCTACTCCTGTACCGACCGCATGACCGTGGTCGATGTCCGCAAGAAGAAGAGCAAAGTGGTGCCGTACAAAGAGCTGGAGCGCTATAGCATCGAGCGTAAAAACTCGCCGCTGAAATAAGGAATCGCCATGTTTACCTTTATTAAAAAAGTGATTAAGACCGGCACCGCGACGCACGCCTATCCGCTGGAGCCGATGCCGGTAGATAAAAACTTCCGCGGCAAGCCGGAGCATAACCCGCAGCAGTGTATCGGCTGCGCGGCCTGCGTGAACGCCTGCCCGTCGAACGCCCTGACGGTAGAGACCGATCTGGCCACTAACCAGCTGGCGTGGCAGTTCAACCTCGGGCGCTGCATCTTCTGCGGCCGCTGTGAAGAGGTCTGCCCGACGGCGGCGATTAAGCTGTCGCCGGAGTATGAGCTGGCGGTGTGGAAGAAAGAGGATTTCCTCCAGCAGTCGCGCTTCGCTATCTGCCACTGCCGGGAGTGCCAGCGGCCGTTCGCGGTGCAGAAGGAGATCGACTACGCCATCGCGCTGCTCAAGCATAACGGCGACACCCGCGCCGAGCTGCACCGCGAAAGCTTCGAAACCTGCCCGGAATGCAAGCGCCAGAAATGCCTGGTGCCGTCCGATCGTATTGAACTGACCCGCCACATGAGGGAGGCCAGCTGATGAGCACTTTACTTGGCCCACGCGATGAAAACGGCATTCCGGTGCCGATGACGGTGGATGAATCCATCGCCAGCATGAAGGCCTCGCTGCTGAAGAAAATCAAACGCTCCGCCTACGTTTATCGCGTCGACTGCGGCGGCTGTAACGGCTGTGAAATCGAAATTTTCGCTACCCTTTCACCGCTGTTCGACGCGGAACGCTTCGGGATTAAGGTGGTGCCTTCGCCGCGCCATGCCGATATCCTGCTGTTTACCGGGGCGGTGACCCGCGCGATGCGCTCCCCGGCGCTGCGCGCCTGGCAGTCGGCGCCGGATCCAAAGATTTGTATCTCCTACGGCGCCTGCGGCAACAGCGGCGGCATCTTCCACGACCTGTACTGCGTCTGGGGCGGAACCGATAAAATCGTGCCGGTGGATGTCTATATTCCCGGCTGCCCGCCGACGCCCGCCGCCACCCTGTACGGCTTCGCCATGGCCCTCGGCCTGCTGGAGCAGAAAATTCACGCCCGCCTGCCGGGCGAGCTTGACGAACAGCCGACCGAGCTGCTGCACGCCGATATGGTGCAACCCCTGCGGGTGCGCATCGATCGTGAAGCGCGCCGTCTGGCGGGCTATCGCTATGGTCGGCAGATTGCCGACGACTATATGCGTCTGCTCGGCCAGGGCGACAGCCAGGTGCTGCGCTGGCTGGAGGCGGAGAAAGATCCGCGTCTGACCGAGATCGTCACCCATCTCAACCAGGTGGTCGAGGGGGCGCGTATCCGATGAGCGAGACGGTGGTGTTCAGTCAGCTGAGCCGTAAATTTATTGATGAGAACGACGCCACGCCGGATCAGGCGCAGCAGGTGGTCTATTACAGCCTGGCGATTGGCCACCACCTCGGCGTTATCGACTGTCTTGAGGCGGCGCTGAGCTGCCCGTGGGACGCGTATCTGGCATGGATCGCCACCCTTGAGGCCGGCAGCGTCGCGCGGCGCAAAATGGAGGGCGTGCCGAAGTATGGCGAAATCGTCATCGACAGCAGCCATGTGGCAATGCTGGCCAACGCCTTTGATAAAGCGCAGTCCGCGCAGACCCCGCAGCAGCAGGCGTGGAGCAAAACAATGCTCAGCATGCTGCATGATATTCACCAGGAAAGCGCCATCTACCTGATGGTGAGGAGATTACGTGACTGACGTTTTACTCTGTGTCGGCAACAGTATGATGGGCGACGACGGCGCCGGCCCGCTGCTGGCGGAGATGTGTGCGGCGAACCCGGCCGGCCAGTGGGTGGTCATCGACGGCGGCAGCGCGCCGGAAAACGACATCGTGGCGATCCGCGAATTACGCCCCGAACGCCTGCTGATCGTCGATGCCACCGATATGGGCCTAAACCCCGGCGACATTCGCGTCATCGACCCCGACGACATCGCCGAGATGTTTATGATGACCACCCATAACATGCCGCTCAACTATCTGGTCGATCAGCTGAAAGAGGACGTCGGCGAAGTGATCTTCCTTGGCATTCAGCCGGATATTGTCGGTTTTTATTATCCGATGACCCAGCCGGTGAAAGCCGCCGTTGCCCGGGTGTACCAGCAGCTGGCAGGCTGGCAGGGCCACGGCGGCTTTGCCCGGCTGGAAGCCGCAGACGATTAACCCTGCGGTGCTCAGGGCTCCCCGACGGCGGGCGACTGACCGGCCGGGAGCCCCGTTACCGGCGGCGCCAGCTCAAGATTCTCTATTACTAATTTACCGGGCGACACCGAGACTCTGACCTGCGTGCCGACCGGGAATCCCGCCTGCTCCAGCCAGTCGCCGTTCAGGCTCAGCGCCGCATGGCGGGTGTAGCGCCGCGTCTCCCGCGTTTTGCGGTTCTCATGGCGTTTTCTGACATATCCCACGGTTAACTGGCGAATGGCCCTGGCGATCCCTCCGGCTGCGGTGGTGTGCTGTGCGTTCATGATGTGCTCCTTGCTGAAGATACCCCTGAAAATATACTGGATAAAATACCAGTTGTTGTGAACGGGAGGCAAACCAGAAACTGGAATCAGGCTCGAGAAAAAAACATGTAATAGATGCAACAGAAAGCAGCGCCCGTCCCCCGGTTAGCGCGGAGAGACGGGCGAGCGCGGGAGACGCGCTTAGTCGAGGTCGGCGCCGTTGCTGGCTATCACCTTCTGGTACCAGAAGAACGACTTTTTACGCTTGCGCGCCAGCGTGCCGTTGCCGGCGTCGTCGCGATCGACATAGACAAAGCCGTAGCGCTTGCTCATCTCGCCGGTTGACGCCGAGACCAGATCGATGCAGCCCCAGCTGGTATAGCCCAGCACCGGAATACCGTCGCCGATGGCGTCGCGCATCGCCTTGATGTGCTCGCGCAGGTAGCTGATGCGATAGTCGTCATTGATCTCCCCCCTGGCGTCAATCTCGTCCCGGGCGCCGAGCCCGTTTTCCACCAGGAACAGCGGTTTCTGATAGCGGTCGTACATCATGTTCATGGTGATGCGCAGGCCCAGCGGGTCGATGCCCCAGCCCCATTCGCTGGCCGGAATGTGCGGGTTCTTCAGCGACTTGACGATGTTGGCGGCATTGGTGTTGCTGGCGTTCATCTCCGCCGAGGCGCAGCGCGAGGCGTAGTAGCTAAAGGAGACGAAATCGACGGTGTTTTTGAGGATCTCATCATCGCCCGGCTGCTTCACAATGGTGACCCCCTTTTCCCGGAATACCCGCGCGGCCCATACCGGGTAGGCGCCGCGCGCCTGGACGTCAATAAAGAACAGGTTTTCGCGGTCCTTCTCCAGCGCCATCCATACATCTTCCGGCTTGCAGGAGTATGGGTAGAAATTACCGCCCGCCAGCATGCAGCCGACCTGATTCTGCGGGTTTATCTCGTGGGCGATTTTTGTCGCCAGCGCGCTGGCCACCAGCTCGTGATGCGCCGCCTGGTACTTCACCTGCTCCTGATTTTCTCCCTCTTCAAACACCAGCCCGGCGCCGGAGTAGGGGCTGTGCAGCATAATGTTGATTTCATTGAAGGTGAGCCAGTATTTCACCAGACCGTCAAAAGCTTCAAAGCAGGTGCGGGCGTAGTGGCTGAAGAAATCGACCATTTTGCGGTTGCGCCAGGAGCCGTACTCCATCACCAGGTGCATCGGCACGTCAAAATGGCACAACGTCACCAGCGGCTCGATACCGTGCTTTTTGCACTCCTCGAACAGCGAACGATAGAAGGCGATGCCCTGCGGATTCGGCTGCTGCTCGTCGCCGCGCGGGAACAGGCGGCTCCAGGCGATGGAGGTGCGAAAGACGCTGAACCCCATCTCCGCCATCAGGGCGATATCTTCCTTGTAGCGGTGGTAGAAATCGATCGCCTCGTGGCTGGGGTAGAATTCGTCTTCGCGAAGCGTGAAGCGCTTCTCCAGGCCTAATTTTACCGGCAGACGGTGGGCGCCGTGGGGGAGGGTATCCACGGTGGCCATCCCTTTCCCCCCTTCGCGCCATGCGCCTTCTGACTGGTTGGCGGCCAGTGCGCCGCCCCATAAAAATCCCTGTGGGAAACTCGCCATGCGTTACCTCGTTATTAATGGTGTGTTCAGGCGTGGGTTGCCTGGGCCTGGGCCTGGGCCTGGCGCGCTCGGGCGTCGGCGGCGGCCTGTTCAACGGGAATATCTTCAAAGCCGAGGATCAGCGTCAGGGCAAACGACAGCACTACCGACAGCGCCATCACGCCAAACACCCAGACGATGGTCATTGGATTGGCTGGATCGAAAAACTGCACGCTGGTAAACAGCCCTGGCGCCGCCATTGAATGGCTGGCCAGACCGGCGATTCCCGCCACCGCGCCGCAGATAAAGCCGCTGATTAAGCTGGCGATCAGCGGGCGTTTCAGGCGCACCGCCACGCCGTACAGCGCCGGTTCGGAAATCCCGGCCAGAATCGCCGATGCCGCGGCGGCCAGCGCCGTCTGGCGCAATTCCGGGTTTTTCGTTTTCCACGCCACCGCCAGCGACGAGCCGCCGAGCGACAGGTTGGCGCCGATCTCCGACGGCATTACCATGCCCTCTTTGCCGGTTTCGGCGATGGTCTGAATGATTGTCGGCGTAAAGACCCGGTGCATGCCGGTCATCACCAGCAGCGGCCACAGCCCGCCCATGATCGCCACCGACAGCCAGCCGAGATAGCTGTGGATCGTATAGACCAGCGCGGAAATGGCGCTGCCGATCCAGATGCCGAGCGGGCCAATCAGCAGGATCGCCAGCGGGGCGGCGATCAGCACGATCAGCATCGGCTTAAGGAAGTTTTTCGTTACCGCCGGGGTAATGCGATCCACCCAGCGTTCGATATACGACAGGCACCAGGTCATCACCAGCGCCGGGATCACCGTGTAGGTGTATTTCACCGCGGTCACCGGAATAAGGGCAAATTCGACGTGTTCGCCCTGGGCGGCTTTGGCCATTAATTCGATAAACCCGGGATGCACCAGCACCCCGGCGATAGCGATGGCCAGCGACATATTGGTTTTGAATTTCACCGCCGCGGAGGCGGCCACCATCAGCGGCAGGAAGAAAAACGCGCCGTCGCCGATAAGCGTCAGGAGGGTCAGCGTCGGCGAGCCTTTCGGCAACGCGCCGCTCATCTCAAGGATCATCGCCAGTAGTTTGACCATCGATCCGCCGATAATCGCCGGGATCAGCGGCGACATGGTGCCGATCAGCGCGTCGAGGATCCCGGCGCCGATGCGTTTCAGGGTGATCGGCGCTTTGCCCTGCGGCTCGACCGGGCGCAGGTCGCCAGGCAGCAGATTCACTACCTCGCGATAGGCCTGAGAGACCGTGTTGCCGATGATCACCTGGCACTGGTTATCGCTGCGCACGACGCCGAGCACCCCGGTCAGGCCTTTCAGGGTAGGGCTATCGACCTGTTCGTTGTCTTTGACCACGAAGCGCAGACGCGTCATGCAGTGGGTTACGGCGACGACGTTATCGACTCCGCCTAATGCCGCGACTATCTGTTGCGCCAGGGCTGCATAATTTTTCGACATCGGATTTTATCCTGTTTATCAATAGGGTACTGATCTGTTACCGCGCCGCATCGTCGGGCGATACCATGCTTTATAGGAAACCGGTTCCACAAAATCATGGTGAGTTTCATTTTATTGCACAAGAAATAAAAAAAGATGATCTCATTTTTGTGATTTTGATCGCGAAGCGTCGCGGCGAGCAGGATCGCGGTGGTGAGCAGGGGGTGCTGTAAAAGCCAGAAACGTGCAGTACACTGCCTGCAACTTTTGCAACAGGAAGAATCACATGGCAACGATGCTGGAGGTCGCAAAGCGCGCGGGGGTATCGAAGGCGACCGTGTCGCGGGTGCTGTCGGGCAACGGCTATGTCAGCCAGGAGACCAAAGACCGGGTGTTTAAGGCGGTGGCGGAGAGCGGCTACCGACCGAATCTGCTGGCGCGCAACCTGGCGACCAAAACCACGCAAACCCTTGGCCTGGTGGTGACCAACACCCTCTACCACGGCGTCTATTTCAGCGAGCTGCTGTACCACGTGGCGCGGATGACGGAGGATAAAGGGCGACAGCTGATCCTCGCCGACGGCAAGCACAGCGCGCAAGAGGAGCGGGAAGCGATCCAGTATCTGCTGGATCTGCGCTGCGATGCGATCATCATCTACCCGCGCTTTCTCACCGTCGACGAGATGGACGAGATCGTTGAGAACCACTCGCAGCCGATCATGGTGCTGAACCGCCGGCTGCGCCGCCACGCCAGCCATTGCGTCTGGTCCGATCAAAAAGCGTCGGCGATGCGGGTGGTGGAGCGGCTGATTGCCCTGGGTCACCGCGATATCGCCTTTATTACCGGCTCCCTTGACTCGCCCACCGGCGTCGAGCGCCTTGCCGGCTACAAAGACGCGCTGGCTGGCCACGGCATTACCCTCAACGAGGCGCTCATCGCCGAAGGGCGCTGGACGCCGGAAACCGGCGCGGCGGCGGTGGAGAGCCTGCGTCAGCGCGAGGTGACCTACAGCGCGCTGGTGGCGAGCAATGACGATATGGCCATCGGGGCGATGAAGCAGCTTCACCAGCTGGGCGTTAAGGTGCCGGAGCAGGTCTCGGTGGTGGGGTTTGACGATATTGTGCTGGCGCCGTACATGGTGCCGTCGCTCGCCAGCGTCCGGGTGCCGGTGACGGAGATGATTAAAGAGAGCATTAATCGCCTGATATTTATGCTCGATGGCGGGGAATTCAATGTTCAGCAGAGTTTCCCCGGGGCGCTGATCGAGCGTGAGTCGCTGGTGTCAGGTCCCTGCGCCTGACGTCGTCAGCTGTCATCGTCACTACTGACGATGACAGCGCGCTAACCATTAAATTTTACTTATTATCAATAAGATAAAAACTGGAACGTATTATGCATACTCCGGCGCCTAACCCTCTTACTGCTGGAGAAATGGATGAACCGTTTCATTATTGCCGATGCGAGCAAATGCATCGGCTGTCGCACTTGCGAAGTAGCCTGCGTGGTCTCCCATCAGGAACATCAGGACTGCGCCTCCCTGACGCCGCACACCTTTCAGCCGCGTATTCACGTCATCAAAGGGGTCAATGTCTCCACGGCCACCGCCTGCCGTCAGTGTGAGGACGCCCCGTGCGCTAACGTCTGCCCGAACGGCGCCATCAGCCGCGATAAAGGCTTTGTTCATGTGATGCAGGAGCGCTGCATCGGCTGCAAAACCTGCGTCGTCGCCTGCCCGTACGGGGCGATGGAGGTAGTGGTGCGGCCGGTGATCCGCCATAGCGGCGCCGGACTGAACGTCGTGGCGGAAAAAGCCGAAGCCAACAAGTGCGATCTCTGCTTCCACCGCGACAGCGGCCCGGCCTGCATGGAGGTCTGCCCGACGCACGCCCTGGTCTGCGTAGACCGCAACAAGCTGGAGCAGATGAACCAGGAAAAACGTCGCCGCACGGCGCTGGCCTGGTAAGCTCAGGCATGAACGGGGTGCAAATCCGCATTCGCGGTAAAGTGCAGGGGGTGGGGTTCCGCCCCTTTGTCTGGCAGCTGGCTCAGGGGCAGGCGCGCTGCGGCGATGTCTGTAACGACGGCGACGGCGTGCTGGTGCGGTTGGCCGGGGACGATGATGGTTTTACTGCCGCCCTCGCTGCCCACTGCCCGCCGCTGGCGCGGATCGACAGCGTCGTCTGCGCCCCTTATCGCTGGGCGGCTCCGCCGCAGGATTTCACCATCCGCGAGAGCGGGGCGGGACGGATGCGCACCCAGATCGTGCCCGATGCCGCGACCTGCCCGGCGTGCCTCGCGGAGATGAATGATCCCCGGGCGCGCCGCTACCGCTACCCCTTTATCAACTGCACCCACTGCGGGCCGCGGTTAACCATTATTCGCGCGATGCCTTACGACCGGCCATTTACCGCGATGGCGCCGTTTCCGTTCTGTCCGCCCTGCGAGGCGGAATACCGCGATCCTGCCGATCGCCGGTTTCACGCCCAGCCGGTGGCCTGCCCCGACTGCGGGCCGCGACTGGAATGGCGGGCGCAAGGGGAAACGCTGGACGGCGAGGCGGCGCTGCAGTCGGCTATCGCCCGGCTGGCGGCGGGCGACATCGTGGCGATAAAAGGCGTCGGCGGCTTTCATCTGGCCTGCGACGCCGGCAACCCCGCTGCCGTTGCCACGCTGCGGGCGAGGAAACACCGTCCGGCGAAACCGCTGGCGGTGATGCTGCCCTCTGCGGCGGGGTTACCTGCCGACGCCGCGGCGCTGATGGGCTCCCCGGCGGCGCCCATCGTACTGATTAGCAAAGCGCAGGTCTCCGGCCTGTGCGACGAGATTGCGCCAGGGCTTGCGGAAGTTGGGGTGATGCTGCCGTCTAATCCGCTGCAGCATTTGCTTCTGCAGGCGCTGGCGCGCCCTATCGTGATGACCTCCGGCAACCTTAGCGGCCGCCCGCCGGCGTTAAGTAATACTCAGGCGCTCAACGACTTAGCCGACATCGCCGACGGCTTTTTGCTCCATAACCGCGACATCGTGCAGCGGATGGATGATTCGCTGGTGCGTTCGAGCGGAGAAATGCTGCGCCGCGCCCGGGGCTATGTCCCGGATGCGCTGTCGCTGCCGCCGGGTCTGGAGAAGGTTCCGCCGCTGCTGGCGCTGGGCGCGGACATGAAAAACACCTTCTGCCTGGCGCGCGGGGGCGAAGCGGTTCTCAGCCAGCACTTTGGCGATCTTGGCGAGGAGGGCGTCGAGCAGCAGTGGCGCAGCGCGCTACAGCTGATGCAGAACATCTACGCCTTTATGCCGCAGCGGGTGGTGGTTGACGCCCATCCCGGCTATCGCTCGACGCAGTGGGCGGCGACTCTGCCGCTGCCGATAGAGACAGTGCTGCATCACCATGCTCACGCCGCGGCGTGCCTGGCGGAGCACCGCTGGCCGCTCGACGGCGGAGACGTCATCGCCCTGATCCTCGACGGAATCGGCATGGGGGAGAACGGCGCGCTATGGGGCGGGGAGTGCCTGCGGGTTAACTATCGCCAGTGCGAACATCTCGGCGGGCTGCCGGCCGTCGCGCTGCCGGGCGGCGACCTGGCGGCGCGTCAGCCGTGGCGTAATCTGCTGGCTCAGTGCCTGGCCTTTATCCCTGACTGGCAGGATTACCCGCAGACCGGTACGCTGCGCCAGCGCAACTGGCCGCTGCTGGCGCAGGCCATCGATCGCGGCATTAACGCGCCGCGCGCCTCGTCCTGCGGACGGCTGTTTGATGCCGTCGCCTGCGCGCTGGACTGCGCCCCGGAGAGCCTGAGCTATGAGGGCGAGACGGCCTGTCGGCTGGAGGCGCTGGCCGCCAGCTGCTCCGGCGTCTGCCATCCGGTCACGCTGCCGTGGCGCGGCAATGCGCTGGACTTAGCCACCTTCTGGCGACAGTGGCTGCGCTGGCAGGCGACCCCGGCGCAAAAAGCCTGGGCATTCCATGACGCCCTGGCCAGCGGACTGGCGGCGATGGCCCGCGACTGCGCCACCGCCCGCAGCATCGACACGATGGTCTGCAGCGGTGGAGTGCTGCATAACCGCCTGCTGGCGGCGCGATTGACCTTTTATCTGGCGGATTTTACTCTGCTGTTTGCGCAGCAGTTGCCGGCCGGCGACGGCGCAATCGCCTATGGTCAGGCGGTGATCGCCGCCGCCCGCGGACAGGCTCAAGGAACACAACAATGATAATGACAGTTTTACGCCAGCAGCCGCGCGCTGCGGGACTGGTGCTGGGGTTGATCGCGGCGAACTTACTGGCCTGGTGCTGGGCGCTGCAGGCCTTTGGTGACAGCGGCGCGCTGATGGCCGCCAGCCTGCTGGCCTGGGGCTACGGCCTGCGCCACGCGGTGGATGCCGACCATATCGCGGCGATTGATAACGTCACCCGCAAGATGATGCAGCAGGGGCGGCGGCCTTTCGCCGTCGGGGCCTGGTTCTCGCTGGGCCACTCGTCGATTGTGGTGCTGGCCTCGGCGGCGATTGCCGCGACCGCCACGGCCTTCAGCGCGCAGATGAGCTGGCTGCACGACACCGGCAGCGTCATCGGCACCGCGGTGTCGGCGCTGTTTCTGCTGGCGATGGCCTTTATCAACCTGGTGATATTGCGCAGCGTCTGGCGCAGCTTTCGGGCGTGGAAGCGCGGTGAGCCGGTGAGCGACGAGATCGTCAGCGGCGGCGGGGTGATGAGCTGGCTGTTTGGCAAAACCTTTCGTCTGGTCAGCCGCAGCTGGCAGATGTACCTGGTCGGTTTCCTGTTCGGCCTCGGGTTTGATACCGCCACCGAAATCGGCGTGCTGGGCATCTCCGCCGCCGGCGCGTCGAGCGGGATTTCCGTCTGGTCGATTATGGTCTTCCCGGCGCTGTTCGCCAGCGGCATGGCGCTGGTGGACACCCTCGATAACGTGCTGATGGTCGGCGCCTACGGCTGGGCGTTCAGCAAGCCGCAGCGCAAGCTTTACTACAACATGACCATCACCGGCACTTCGGTGGTGGTGGCGCTGTTTATCGGCGGCCTGGAAGCGCTGGGTCTGCTGATGGATAAGTTTGCGCTCAGCGGCGGAATATGGCGCTGGGTCGGGGTGTTAAACGACAACCTCGGCGACGCCGGGTTTGTGGTGGTCGGGTTGTTTGTCGCCTGTTGGGCGCTGTCGGTGCTCAACTATCGCTGGCGCGGCTACGATAATCTGGCGCGTTAGGTTCAGCATTTTCCGGCTTGCGCTGCGCTAAGCCGGGCGACAACAACTGTCCGGCGGCGCTACGTGGGCCTGCGTCGCGTATGCTGCCCGCACTGTTTTACGCAGGAGCCTGCTGCTCGTGGTGAGGCATTGTATCGGTGTCGCTCAGGCTGATTTTTAACTTCTTGAAAACATATTAATTTCTGTTAGACCCTCCCTTCCCCCGCTTTTAACGACCTTATACATCTGTGATTCACCTCTTATTTACATCATTTAAACCAATCGTTAACTGGATAAAAACACGGCAGCCTCGTTATAGTAGTTTTGTAAAATAAAACACTGTTGTACATGGTAAAACAAAACGAGGTGTTCATGGAGATCGTTACCGCGCCGCACCTTGCGGTCAGAAACGAGTGGCTTGCGTTACATCGTGAAGCGCCATTACAACCCGAGCTGCCCATCATTGATGCGCATCATCATCTTTGGGATCGGCAAACCGGCCGCTATCTCACCCATGAGTTCAGCGACGATATCCAGACCTCAGGGCATCGCGTTGTCTCATCGGTCTATGTGCAATGCCGCTCTATGTTGCGTCGCGACGGGCCGGAGACGCTTAAACCGCTTGGTGAAATCGAGTTTGCCAGCGGTATCGCCGCGATGTTCGCCAGCGGACATTATGCAAACGCGCTCGGATGCGAAGCCATCATCGGCGGGCTCAGTTTACTGGCGGGGGACGCGATGCAGCCTGCCATTGAGCGCGCGATAGCGTTATCCGGCGGGCGGCTGCGTGGGATGCGCAATCCGTTGGCCTGGCATCCCGATCCGCGGGTAACCTCCAGCCCGGTTACGCCACCGGCAGGCCTGGCGCAGACCGCTCCGTTCCGCCGGGGCGCTGCCTGTCTCGCGAGGCATGCATTGTCGCTCGATGTATGGGTTTACCACACGCAGCTGGAGGAGATTGCCGATCTGGCGCGGGAAATACCAACGTTACAGATTGTGATCGATCACTGCGGCGGGCCGGTCGGCGTTGGACCCTGTTCAGAACGGGATCCGGACATGTTTCAGCAGTGGCGAAACGGTATGCGACGTCTGGCGGAACTGCCGAACGTATGCGTAAAAATTAGCGGCTTTGGGATGACGGTCAGGGGGTTTCACTTCGCAGCGGCAGAGACGCCGCCGGATTCGCAAATGCTGGCACAGGCATGGATGCCGTGGTTTGAGACCATCGTTTCTCTTTTCGGTGCCGAACGCTGCATGTTCGCCAGCAACTTTCCCGTCGATAAAGGCATGTTCAGCTACGGCGTTTTCTGGAACGCCTGCAAACGCCTGGCGCAACAGGCGTCCCCTGACGAACAGGCGCAGTTGTTCTG
The DNA here is from genome assembly GCF_040065795.1 of Klebsiella sp. JB_Kp004. Lineage (NCBI taxonomy): Bacteria > Pseudomonadati > Pseudomonadota > Gammaproteobacteria > Enterobacterales > Enterobacteriaceae > Klebsiella > Klebsiella sp. JB_Kp004. The sequence continues at coordinate 209,990 of NZ_JBEAKW010000003.1, forward strand.
GCGTACCGCCGCAACCTGTTATCGGTTAACCTCTGTGGAGAATATCAATGACCAGTAAAAGCGAGCTAAATCAATTTACTGCGACTAAAGCGACGCCTGACGCATTGCCACAACGCGTCGCTGAGAGGCGGACGCTGGCGCTGGGCGGCCTTGGCTGGACATTTGAAAGCTACGACTCCTTTCTCCTTTCATTGCTGTTACCAGTGCTGGGCGTGGTGTTCGGTATTAATAAAGCCGAGCTTGGGCTGTTTATCAGCGTCACGGCCGGGGGGCAGATTATTGGCGGGATCCTGTTTGGTTTTATCGCCGACAAAATTGGGCGTGTGAAAACGGCGCTGATCTGTATCGCCATCTATTCACTCTTTTCCGGCCTGTTAGCCTTTACGCACGATCAACAACATTTCGCGCTTTTACGTTTTTGCGGCGCGCTGGGTATGGGCGGAATGTGGACCTCGGGCGCGGCGCTGATTGCTGAAACCTGGCGACCTGAACGGCGCGCGCGCGGCGGCGCGTTGATGCAAATGGGCTTACCTGTTGGCGCTATTCTGGCTATCAGCCTGACGGCAATCGTCAGCTCGGTCAACGGCGGCCTGGAGCAGGGTGCATGGCGCTATCTGTTTATGATCGGCGCGCTACCGGTATTCATTATGAGTGTGGTCGCCTGGTTCACACCGGAATCGCAGGTTTGGCTTGCTCGTCAACAGGCGAAGGCGACGAGTCGTCAACCTGCCGTCAAGCTGGGTAAACAGAATCTGCGAGGTCTGCTGTTGGCCTTTGTCTTTATCTTTTTTATTCAGTATCTGTTCTGGGGCGTATTTACCTGGACACCCACCTATCTGCGGGAAGTCAAACATCTGGATTTTTTGCACAGCCTGAAGTTTGTACTTGCGCTGCAGGCTGGGGCCATCGCGGGTTTTCTGGTGTTTTCGGTGCTGGCGGATAAGTGGGGACGCCGTCCGATGTTCCTGATTTATCTGTTAACCGGCGCCATTGCCGTCGCGCTGTACCTTGTGACCACGCAACCCTTCATTCTGATGGTGGCGATTTTCATGGCCGGTTTCGGGGTTAACGGTATTTTTGCGGGCTCGGGACCCTTCCTGGCGGAAATCATCGGGGACACCTCATCCCGGGGCTTCCTGATGGGGCTCGCCTATAACGGAGGCCGTCTGGGCGGATTTATTGCGCCGCTACTGATTGGCGCTGTCGCCAACGCTGGCGGTTTCACCGCGGGACTGGCGACGACCGTGGTTGCTTTCCTTGCGGCGATGCTGGTGGTGTGGCGAGCGCCGGAAACCAGAGGCATCAAGCTGAAGTAACTTATTTCTTCTCTACATCGTTTTCCTGATAAACATAATGAAACCCTGCGAGGAAACCATGACCGATCAATTACCGCACCGCGCGAGCGATAACGACGCGCTGGAAAAAGAAACCATGCGACGGGTTATCTGGCGCATCCTGCCTTTCCTGGTGGTGAGCTACCTGGTATCGATTATTGACCGCGGCAACATAGGCATGGCGGCGCTGCAGATGAATCAGGATTTGGGCCTGAGTAAGGCGGCTTTCGGCTTCGCCAGCAGCTTGTATTTTGTGGCCTACTTTATCTTTGAAGTACCCAGCAACCTGGCGATGCAGAAGGTGGGGGCACGATTGTGGATCCCGCGCATTATGATCAGCTGGGGAGTGGTATCGATGTGTATGGCGCTGGTGCAAAATTCCACCTCCCTTTACATCGTACGCTTTTTGCTGGGGGCTGCCGAAGCGGGCTTTTTCCCGGGCGTGGTGCTCTATCTGACCTGGTGGATCCCGTCGCGCTACCGGGCGCGGATCATCGCCTCGTTTATGGTGGCCATTCCGCTGGCTAACTTTATCGGCTCCCCGCTTTCCGGGTTGATACTGATGATGGATGGGTGGTTAGGCCTGCGCGGCTGGCATCTGTTATTCATTATTGAAGGGCTGCCGGCGGTCCTGCTGGGGATAGCCGCGTTTTTCATCTTGCGGGACCGTCCACACCAGGCTGGCTGGTTAAACGATCGTCAGAAAGCATGGCTGGAAAACACGCTTCAGGCGGAGCGCCAACAGCAGAAACAGATCGGCCACACCTCCACCTGGCAACTGTTGAAGCACCGTCAAATCTGGCTCATGGCGCTGATTTACGCCGGCGCCTCTTCTGCCGGCACGACCCTTAGCGTCTGGTCTCCCCAGCTGCTGAAGTCGTTCCATCTGGATAACCTGACCACCGGGCTGCTTAATGCCATCCCCTATGGTCTGGCCTCGGTGCTGATGATTGTCTGGGGGCGCAGTTCGGATCGAAGTAATGAACGCCGCTGGCACACGGCGCTCACCCTCTTTATGATCGCGGGCGGCGTGTTTGCGGCGTTTATCAATCTGTCGCTGCCGGCCACCATTGCGATCCTCAGCACCATTCTGATTGGCGCTTATGCGATGAAGGGGCCTTTCTGGGCGCTGGCGTCGGGCTGGATGAGCAGCACCTCAGCCGCCGCCGGGCTGGCGGCCATCGGGGCGATCGCCAACCTGATTGGCGGCGCGGTGATGGTGAATGCCTACGGCATGATTAGCGAACGGACAGGAAGCCATACGCTGGCGATGCTCCCGCTGGCAGGCTTGTGTCTGGCAGGCGGCATTGCGGTGCTGGCCATGGGGCGCCGTTACTCGCAGACGGCCAGGCAGGAAAAACAGATGACCCATTAATAAGCAAAGGCGGGATTTTTCCCGCCTTCTCAGCAAAGCTTACTCTTTCACACCGTAAAACGTTTCGCAGAATGTCTTGCTGGCGCCTAGCTTGAGCGACAGGCGGTTGGCTGTCTCCTGCATGAGCTGGCTGATGCCGCTCGCTTTACGATCTTCCGTCAGACGCGATGCCGGCCCGGTCAGGGCCAGCGCCGCGATCAGTTTATCGTGGACGCCAAACACTGGCATGGCGAAGGCCGCGGTGTGCGGGTCGCGCGCGCCGGAGGTATAGAACGGCAGCGTCGGTTCGTCTTCCGGCAACGATTCACCCAATCCCCAGCGGCGTAAAACCTTACTGATAGCGGAACCATCCAGCGGGAACTGGCTGCCAGGCAGGTTGCTGTGGCGCAATCCCTGGGAGGCTTCGGCGCGGAACAGACACAGGCGTTGCCCCCCCTCAATCACATACCAGCTTGCGCTTTCGCTGGAGGCCTGTGACAGCGCCTGCAATTCCGGCTGTACCACTCTGGCAAGTTCAAATGATTGCTCATAGAGCTTGCCAAGATAGAGCAGACGGTGGCCGAGCGTATAGGTGCCATCGTCGTGCCGGATGATGTAGTTCATTCGCTCAAGCGAATTCATCAGGCGATAAACGGTTGTTTTGTGATATCCCGAAAGCTGGGCCAGCTCCGTTAACGTCAGACTGTCATTACCGGGACGGAAGCAATCAAGTAAAGCCAGCGCCTTTTCAACGGCAATTACGCCTTCATTCCCCATCATGTTCTCCTTTTTGCCGAACAAAATTGTACCTGAATTTTGTGAGTAACTTCGTGTTTACATCACAAACAACTTCGCAACACTGGCGAAAAGCGAAGCAATGCACGTATAGTTGTTTTATATAGTACACACGAGTTGTATCTAGTAAAACAAATGGAGAGTCACCATGCCTGCTTCGCAACAGAAACTCATCAATTTTGCTATTGCGCGTGTTACCGCGGAAGAAGTCCGTCAGGCCGCCGAATTTCAGGCCGCCATACTGGCTGACGTGGCCGGACGCCGTGGCACATTACATGGCCGCATCAAGCCGCTGGCGCCGCATATGGCGGTTGCCGGGCCGGCGATTACCGTCGAGGTCCGCCCGGGGGATAACCTGGCTATTCACGCCGCCATGGCCGTCGCTAAACCTGGCGATGTATTAGTGATCGACGGGAAAGGCGATCTCTCCTGCGCGCTGCTGGGGGAGATCATGGCCACGCAGGCGCAGGCCAGCGGTATCGCCGGGATCGTTATCGATGGCGCCGTTCGCGATGCGGAGACCTTAAGCAAACAACGCTTCCCGGTGTTTGCTGCCGGCCTGAACCCGTGCGGCCCGACCAAGTTCATTCCTGGTCGGGTCAATCATGCCATTTCGGTCGGCGGCGCCGCGGTGCAGGCGGGGGACTTAGTGGTCGGAGATATTGATGGCGTGGTCGTTATCCCACGCGAGGAAGTCCGCACCATCATCGAACTGGCGAAAGGCAAACTGGAGATGGAAGCAAAACGTCTGGTTGCTATCCGCGATGGCGATCTACGTCCGCACTGGCTGGAGAGCGCCCTGCGTCAGGCGGGGATGCTGAGCGAAGGGGAGACGCTGCCATGAGTGCTAAAAACGTGGTACTGATTACCGGCAGCGATTTGGCTGACGCGGCGCTGGGGATGCTGGAAGATTACGAACTTGTCTTTGCCGGCCGCCAGCCTACAGAGGCCCAGCTGATCGCTCTGTGCCAGCAGCACAATCCCGTCGCGATCCTGGTGCGCTATGGCCACATTACTGCCGCCGTCATGGATGCCGCTCCGGCATTGAAGGTGATTGCCAAACATGGCAGCGGCATTGATGTTATTGACGTCGAGGCGGCTACCGCGCGCGGCATTCTGGTTCGCGCAGCGATCGGGGCGAATGCTGCCGCGGTGTCCGAACATACCTGGGCGTTAATTTTGGCCTGTGCTAAGTCGGTCATTCCGCTCGACCGCCGCCTGCGTGAAGGGCACTGGGATAAATCCACGCATAAATCGCTTGAGCTTGAGGGCAGAACGCTGGGACTCATCGGCCTGGGCGCCATTGGCAGCCGGGTGGCGAAGATTGCCTGTGCCTTTGGTATGAAGGTTCTGGCTTACGATCCCTATGCGAAAGCGGTCCCGCCGGGATGTGAACGTGTTGCTGAACTTAACGATCTGCTCAGGCAGGCCGATGTGCTGTCCCTTCATTGCCCCTTGACGCAACAAAACAGGGGAATGATCAATGCCGCCACGCTGGCGCAGTGTAAGCCGGGCGCCATCCTGGTCAATACCGCGCGCGGCGGGTTGATTGACGATGCGGCGCTGGCCGCGGCATTAAAAGCGGGGACCTTGCGCTGGGCGGCGCTCGACAGCTTTAACAGTGAACCATTAACCACGCCCCACATCTGGCAGGCGATCGATAATGTGATTCTGTCTCCGCATGTGGGCGGCGTAAGCGATGCCTCTTACGTGAAAATGGGGACCGCTGCCGCGGCCAATATTCTGCAGGCGCTGCAGGAGTCGGCTCAGACAGAAACAACGTATTAAGTGTTAATCGAACCTACGCTTCAGGTTAATTATTTAGCCATTATGAGCTTACGGGCGGCATCCGCAGGCCGGGTAAGGCGCAGCCGCCACCCGGCAAAATGGCGGTGCAACAGGGTTGCCTGGGAGGTAATGAACGCGTGCCCGGCGGCGCTGCGCTTGCGCGGGCCTACCGTATCTGGGCTTACGGGCTACATCCGTAGGCCGGGTAAGGTGCAGCCGCCACCCGGCAAAATGGCGGCGTAACAGGGATGCGTGTATTGCAGATACGGTTATTGGATTGCCATTTTCTCACTCCGGCAAAAAGCGTCTGTCGCGTGTGATTTCAGCGTACATTGCGCTCCCGGTTAATCGTCTGCGTTATGCCTGCCATGGCGCAGGGAGCGCACAGGGGGCGGCCAGTCGCCGCCGCCCCCTGTACCCCC